>JBCNOR010000078.1:0-12161 GCA_039593785.1 Niabella sp.
GGGTAATGGAGTCCCCAAAAAATATTACTTTTTTCTTTTTAACGGGTTGAAAGGCAATAAGCGCAATGGCTGCAAGCGTTAGAACATACTTCATGTGTTGATACTTTTTTAGTAGGATATTTAATACTGTTCAGAGATGTGTTATAATAGACCGGCATCAATTTTATTGAAATACTCCGACTGGTTTTTGGGACACAAACCTCAGTGTAGCCCTGGTCAGGGTCTCCACTGGCAGGAAGGGGTTAAACCATTTGTAATAATTTTGATACCTGTTTATTATTAATCCAAATTAACGGGTACAAGTTTAAACAAAAACCTCAAATAACAGAACTAAATATTTTTACTTTGGCAGGATATCTTTTAGCATAGCTGAAAAGCATATTGGTAATAGTGCTGTTTTCTTTGTAAGGAGTAATCAGGTCTTTAAATCTCTCCGGCTCTTCAACAACAGTGTCATTAGGTATAAATCCCATACCATAAAATTTTCCCTGCCAAACCAGTATACAGGAATTCTGATCTCGTGTAATACCGTCGTCGATGATGGCAAAAGACGGCAGGCCTTTTAGCTTATTGAGGGCCAGCTCCACCCGGTGGTTATAATCTGCTGCTGTCTCCTTTTGACTACAGGCGCCTTTGCACGAAATGGCATGCGCTTCTTCATCATAAAGACTTTTACTGATAAAGCACAGATGAGGGCAAAGATTGAAATCATGTACGAGCTGCCTTAATGCAGCGCCTGCGTTTTCTAAATGATGATAAGAGCTAATGACCTCATACCGGCTGTTCACCTTATCGATGGCTAATCTTATATACCCGTTCTGATCGTAATAGCGAATAATACCATATATCTCCTCCCTCCTTTTTTGAGCCGAGTTAAAACGGGGCCACAATCTTTTTATTTCAGATGATTCTTTCACTGCAGCCATCAATTCGGTACCACACTCCTCAAAACTAATGCGATATACTTCCCGCATAAAATTCTGCTTTTGCCGGGAGGTGGCATTATTGCTAAAATGACTGCTGACCCTGTAGCGTATATTTTTAGCCTTACCGACGTAAACCACCTTTCCTTTCTCATCATGAAAATAATAAACCCCGGCGGTATAAGGCAGGTTTTCGAAATCAGTTTTGGGAACATTCGGCGGTAATACATGCTCTTTGGAAGTTCGCTTCAGGCTTTTCGAAATATGCCCCTCTTTATCGTTTTCCAGCAACATTTGAAACAGCGCCACCGTAGCGTCGGTATCGCCGCCGGCGCGATGATGGTTCACATGGGTGATTCCTAAGGCGTTACATAATTTACCAAGGCTGTAAGACTGATACCCCGGTAATATTTTACGGCTTAACCTTACAGTACATAATTTATTGGCATCATAAGTGTAACCACAAAATTGCAGCTGGCTGCGCACAAACGAATAATCGAAATTCACGCTATGTGCTACAAATACTTTTCCGTTCAGCAGTTCATAAATACGCTCCGCCACTTCTTCAAAAACAGGCGCTTCCGCAACCATAGCATTGCTAATACCCGTCAATGCTTCAATGTAAGGAGGTATCCGATGCACCGGGTTGATCAATGTTTCATACCGCTCCACTACCTCATTCCCATCAAAAATAACAATGCAGATCTCCGTAATACCATTGGCATCGGCATAACCACCCGTGGTTTCTATATCAACAATTGCATACATATCCAGCCTACTAATTTCGGAAATTATTGTCTTTTCCTATGCAAAATTCGGAATACAGCGTCATAGATTTTGATAAATCTGTTTATGGAAAAACAAGGTCCTGAATATGCACTTTTCATTTAAATGCTCTCTCCTTTTATCCCTTATATATGTCATTGGTTGCCATGCCACTTCGTCGGGAGAAGGGGACGCAGTCACACCCGAGGCGCTCCCGGCAACTAAGCCGGCACACGACACAACACAGAAAAATATTCATATCCTGGTAGCCTTATGTGATAATAAATACCAGGGAATTGTTCCTGTCCCTGCAAAAATCGGGAACGGGCAGGACCCTGATAACAACCTGTATTGGGGATGCGGCTATGGTGTACGAACCTATTTTAAGAAAAGCAGCAACTGGGAATTTATCAAAAACATAAATCAGGATGGCATAAAAATGCAACGGCTGGTCTTTAAACACAAGCAAAAGAACAGCTATCTTATTGCAGATGCTTATGATGGCATGCATATTAAAGCCTGTACCGTAGATTTTTTCAAAAGCTGCTCCGGCCGGTTAAAGGATGTTCTGGATGTTAACGGTAAGCTTATCGGCATTAATGGCAATGCCTCGTTAATAGCATATGTAGGTCATGACGGATTGATGGACTTTAGCCTGAACGAATCTTTTCAAAATGTGGATGGCAAAAAACGGGATGCCATTATACTTGCCTGCATCAGTAAAAAATACTTTGCACCGCATTTATCGCAAACACAGGCCCGGCCGCTGGTGTGGAGTACCGGGCTCATGAGCCCTGAAGCTTACACGCTGCACGATGCCTTAAATGCCTATATCAACAATCAATCTCCTGAAGTCATCAAAAGCGCAGCTGCAAAGGCGTATGCGAAATATCAAAAATGTAGTGAAAAAGCAGCCCGGAATTTATTAGTAAGCGGATTCTAGAAACTGTGTAATACTTTACTATTAACAGATTTTGATCTAGGAACGATTTTATTAAACAACCATTAAGGAGTGAAGGATAGTAAGACTTAATCCACATTTTACCCTTAATGATACTTAATTCCCAAATGGTTTATTTTCGTGCAAATTTGTATTGATGAGCGGAGCAGATAAATTCGGGATGTTTAAAAACCGGTTAACCAAGGTTTACAGGCATTTACAAAAAATAGCTAAAAGGCAAAATATATCCTGTTACCGGATTTACGATCATGATCTGCCCGAGTTTCCGTTTATTGTAGAAAAATATGGCGATACGCTTTATGTGTCTGAATACAAACGGAATCACAGTCTTAACGAAAATGCGCATCAATTCTGGATGATGCAGAGCATACAGGTTATGTCGGAAGTGCTGGATATAAGTCCCGATAATATATTTACTAAATTAAGACAACGTAAGGCGGGGCGCGAGGGCCAATATCAAAAAACTGCCGAGACAAAAAGTGAATTTATCGTTGAAGAAAACGGGTTAAAATTCATCGTAAACCTGGCCGATTACCTGGACACCGGCTTGTTTCTGGATCACAGAACCACCCGGAAAATGGTGCAGGACCAGTCTGCAGGTAAGCGCGTACTTAACCTGTTTGCCTACACCGGCTCCTTTTCGGTATACGCAGCTGCCGGTAACGCAGCGCAGGTAACTACGGTAGACCTATCAAATACCTATATTAACTGGGCCAGGAGAAATATCGAATTAAATGGTTTTATCGATGAGCGCAGGTATTCATTTATAGCAGCCGATGTAATACAATATCTTCAAACGCTGGAGCAGGCATGTTTCGACATTATTGTGATGGATCCGCCTACATTTAGCAACAGTAAAAAGATGGATGGCATTTTAGATATTCAAAGAGATCATGTATCGCTGGTTAACAACTGCCTGTATGCACTCTCCCCCGGGGGGCTGCTTTATTTCAGTAACAATTATACAAAGTTTCAGTTGGACGAAAACGCCATTAAAGCGGCGGCAATAAAAGATATAACCAAAGCCACCACACCCTTTGATTTTGAAGGCAAGCTAAAAAGAAGCTGTTTCCTGATCACCAAATAGATTTTAGCTGAATCATTTACTTTTGCTGCATGTTTAACAATGATGATTTACAGGTGCGTTGGTGGACACTGGAAGCTAAACTGGTGGAACGTTTCGGCAAGAAACCCGATATGGAAACCATCCTTTTCTTAATAGGCATACAGGAGTTAGGTACCGTAGCAGAAAGATTTACCAAAGAGCAAAAACAAGACCTGATGCATATAGCGGTGTGCAGATTGCTGGCGCCCAGCGGCTATTATGAATTAACTGACACAGACCCGGATGGCTGGCCCCATTATAAGCAGCTAAAGCCCATGCCGGATTTGAATCCTTTTGAACAGGAAGCCTTTTTGAAGGACCATGTATTGCTTTATTTTGAAGAAAACGGAATTTAATGCTTAGACTAGTTGTCATTGTATATAGCTTATTGCTTTTTAGCTGTGCTTCGCAACAAAAGCTACGTAAAGCTGATCTCAAAAAAGACGTGGTTTTAGAAACCAATTACGGCAACCTGCGTGTTCGCTTAAGTGATGAAACACCGCAGCACCGCGATAATTTCCTGAAACTTACTAAAAGCAAATATTACGACGGCATTTTATTCCATCGCGTCATTAATAAATTCATGATACAGGCAGGCGACCCTGACAGCCGCAAAGCAGCAACGGGACAGGCTCTGGGCGAAGGCGGCCCGGGATATACCATCCCCGCAGAGTTCAGAACCCATCTTTTTCATAAGAAAGGTGTGATTGCCGCGGCGCGGGAAGGCGATGATGTCAACCCCCGGAAAGCCAGCAGTGGCAGCCAGTTTTACATAGTGCAGGGGAAAGTATGGACGGACGGCGGGCTGGATACGCTTGAAATAAAAAGGCTGAATGGCAGAAAAATTCCTTTAGAACAACGTGCTGCTTATAAAACAATCGGAGGCACACCTCACCTGGATCAGAATTATACCGTATTCGGGGAGGTTATACAGGGATTGAGTGTTATAGATACCATAGCAGCAGTTGCTACGAGCAAGGAAAAGGACAAAGACCGTCCTTTAAAAGATGTAGTGATCAAAAAGGCCCGGCTGGTTAAACGTAAATCATAATGCTACCACCAGCTTTCAATGACTTTATGACTGGCCAGTATTTTGCCAAGCGGGTCCTCGGTATCTGAAGACATTTCAACAATGGCATATTCAAGTCCCGCCAGGTTCTGGCCCGACAGGGCGGATTTAAAGTCAATCATTCCACTGCCAATAGTAACAGACCGCTTAGTAACCGGGTCAATATCCCGCAAATGCCAAAGTGGAAAGCGCCCCGGATATCTTTCAAAAAGCCGTACCGGGTTCTGGCCCGCAACACACAACCATCCCAGATCGGGCTGAAAAACTACGAGTTCCGGGTCTGTATAATCCAGTAAAATGTCAAAAGGCAGCACTCCATCTATTTTAGAAAACTCATGGGCATGGTTATGGTAGGCAACCTTAATCCCATATGAGCTGGCAATTTCACCAACTCTATTTAACTCGTTCGCAGCTGCTTTGTAACTTTCCTGGCTCAATTTCAGCTCATCTCTCAAATTAAACACAACAAAATACTTCATACCTAATTGCACAGCATGCTCGCAAACAACTGGAGCACTGTTAAGATCAAGTTGAAAATGTCCGCTTATAATTTTAAAACCATGATCAGTCGCCAGTTTTGTTAACTCCTCTGGCTTAAAACCCTGGATCGTAAGATCACTAATATTGAATCCCGCCGGCTCTACCACGGTATAACCAGCTTTCGCCAGCTTTTCGAATGTTGCTTTTGGATGCTCCCGCAACACATCTCTTAAAGCCCATAATTGCGCGCCTGTTGCCGGTTTCACTAAAGATGTATTAAATATAGTTGCTTATACAGCGCCTGGGGAAAAATTATAATGCTATTCTACAGTTGGTTTTAATTGTTGTATCAGCTGTTCCAGCTCTTTGATGCGCCTTTCCAGATCAGGCAGCTTACGGCTTAATGCCTGGCTTCTCAATGCAGAAGTATATTCATGTGCCGGGGAACCGGTAACAGCCTTACCAGGTTCAAGGTTTTTACTAACGCCGCTCTGCGCATTTATTTTTGCTCCATCGCCAATCTGCAAGTGCCCTACAATACCTGCCTGGCCACCAATCATTACTCCCTTGCCCACTTTGGTGCTACCGCTGATACCCGCCTGGGCTGCTACTACTGTACTGCTGCCTATTTCCACATTATGCGCAATCTGGATCAGGTTATCCAGCTTGGCTCCTTTTCTGATGATAGTAGAGCCGATAGTGGCCCGGTCAATCGTACTGTTGGCCCCAATCTCCACATCATCTTCAACAATGACATTGCCAATCTGTGGTACTTTGGAGAAACTGCCGTCTGCCTGTGGTGCAAAGCCAAAGCCATCGCTGCCGATTACAGTTCCTGCATGTACCGTAACATTGTTACCGATCTGGCAGCTATGCAGCACTTTTACACCGGGGTGCAAGGTTACATTGTTGCCTATAGTTACGTTGTCGCCTAAAAAAACACCGGGGTAAATTTTAGATCCGTTGCCTATTTTCACCTGCTCCCCCACATACGCAAATGCCCCCAGGTATATATCATCGGCATAACTGGCGGTTGCCGCTATATAAACCGGTTGTTGAATTCCTTTCAGCTGCTGCTGGCGAAACTCCTGGTACTTACCCAGCAAAGCAGCAAAGGCGCTATAAGCATCTTTTACTTTTATGAGCGTAGCGGTAACCGTTTGCTTCAACTCCAGTGAGTCGTTAACAATAACAATTGTGGCCTTTGTAGTATATAGATACTCTTCGTATTTGGGATTGGCCAGAAAACTCAGTTGCCCCTCTCCTGCTTCTTCTATTTTACCAAAGGATTGAACAGCGGCTTCAGGATTGCCGTCTACCTTACCATTTATGAGCAGTGCGATTTGCGAAGCAGAAAAAACCATTCTTGGATTTTTAATATATTTTTATTGGAATTTGTTTATTTTTTAATTAACCACTCCGTAAGGAGTTCCTTGGACATAGATTCAGTAGAAATAGCTATGTGTTCTGTTTTCTTTTTATACTATCATAATTCTATGTACCTATGTGGTTTAAATTTGGTTCAAACAAGTTCCCGGAGTCGAAAATAGGCAAGTAAATAATTATTAAAAGTTAAAACTCCTACCATTAAACTCTCAAGTAGCAAAAGTAGTATTTTTTAACAGGCTCACTTATTTTTACGTCAATAAGCGGATCATCCACCTGCGAAATATCTTTTAAGGAGCCGTCTTTATATAAAATATTGATACTCTCATTATCAGCATTATATAGCCGGTTAGTAGCGTCCCCGCCAAAAGCAAAATAACCCATATCCTTTTCATCAATACCGGTAGCGAGGGCTACTTCTTTTATTTTTTCCTGCTGAAATGACTCCTCTATCGGGGTTGACTGCAGCCTGATACGCATGATCTTACGCTGAATGATCGCTTTACAAAGGAGGGATAATATGGTATCCTCATGGCTGCACCAATTTTTAACGGTGGCCATAATATCATGATCGTCCATCTGGCAAAAATCTTCCAGGAGCAATTCGATAGCTCCGTCGCTGTGGCTGCCCTGTAAAAACCGGTTGAAAGCCGGCGTGGCGGCTGTAGTTGCAATTCCCGCTGCAATCAGGTCTTTCGCCCGGCGAATGATCATGATCAGCATTTTCTCGGCAGCAACCACGGTTTTATGCAGGTATACCTGCCAGTACATCAGCCTCCGGCTTAATAAGAATTTTTCTATCGAATAAACCGCCTTTTCCTCCACTACCAGGTTCCCGTCTTTTACTGCCAGCATCTTGATAATGCGGTCATACCCGATCACCCCCTCTGCCACCCCTGTAAAAAAGCTATCACGGTTCAGGTAATCCATCCGGTCTACATCCAGCTGGCCCGAAACCAGCTGGTGTAAAAATTTTTTAGGATACCTATCAGTAAAAATATCAATGCCGGTTTGTAGTTGCCCGCCAAACTCTTCGTTCAGCTTTTGCATAATCAATAAAGACAGCCGCTCATGATGAGCGCCTTTAATCAGCTCCTGCTCCAGGGCGTGAGAAAAAGGGCCGTGCCCTATGTCGTGTAACAAAATGGCCAGCTTGGCTCCCAATTCCTCGTCTGCTGTTATTTCAGTGCCCTTACCCTTCAGTTCCCGCAGGGCTGTGCACATCAGGTGGTAAGCTCCTAAAGAATGGTGCAAGCGGCTATGTACTGCACCGGGGTATACCAGGTGCGCAAAAGCCATCTGGTGAATATTACGCAACCTTTGATAGTAAGGATGGGAAATGATCTGCAATAACAGCGGGTGATCGACAGTAATAAAGCCGTATACCGGGTCGTTGATAATTTTTCGAGCCTGGGCCATAATGTATTAAAACGCAAATTTAGCACGTACCGCGTATTTTTTCACATTCCCCACAATATTAACATGCCTTCGCGTCCCTTTTTCCAAACCGTTATCTTTGCGCATTAACTGAAGACATGATCAAGTACACTCAAAATACATTAGACAAGCTGGAGGCGATACCGGAACAATGCGGGTATATTTTAAGGTATGAAAGAGGTAATTTTCAAAGCGGTTATTGTATTTTAGATAATAAAAAAGTGGTGGTATTGAATAAATTTCTTCAAACCGAAGGCCGCATTAATGCGCTGATTGAAATCATTCCGCAACTAAACATTGATACGGAAATGTTGGATGATAACGCAAAAAAGCTCTTTGCCGAAATATCGGAAAGAACCGATGCCGGTGAAGGCGAAGCATAGCCGTCTATCTTTATCCATTTCCAAATTACTCATTATTCACTATTTATTACTGATCACTCATTACTTATCATCTTGCCTTATCCTCCATTACAAATAACTTTTTTAGGTACGGGTACCAGCTCAGGGGTGCCTATGGTGGGATGCCATTGCGAGGTATGCACTTCTACTAACGCAAAAGATAAAAGGCTTAGATCGAGCATACTTGTACAATCGCCCACAACTACTCTTGTTGTGGATTCAGGTCCCGATTTCAGGCAACAAATGCTTACCCACCGGGTAGACAGGCTTGATGCGATACTGTTCACTCATTCCCACAAAGACCATATTGCCGGGCTGGATGATGTGCGGGCTTATAATTATTTTCAACAAAAGCCGATGGATGTTTATGCCACCGAGGCTACGCTTAACAGGGTAAAAGTTGAATTTGATTACGCTTTTGCCGATATTAAATATGCCGGTGTGCCTTCCATACAACTGCATCGCCTCAACAACAACGATGCTTTTATGGTGGGAGATATGGAAATACAGCCGATACCCGTATGGCATATGTATATGCCGGTTATTGGCTTCAGGATCGGGAATTTTACTTATATCACCGATGCCAACCGTATTGAAGACAGCGCCAAAGAGAAAATAAAGGGCTCCGGTATACTTGTTTTAAATGCGCTGAGAAAAGAGAAGCATATTTCTCACTTCTCATTGCAGGAAGCGCTTGACCTGGCCTATGAACTGGAAATTCCTGAAGTGTATTTCGTTCATCTTTCTCACCAAATGGGACTGCATGATACTGTTGCACAGGAACTTCCGCCAGGCAGGTTTTTAGCATATGACGGGCTAAAAATTCAAATTTCCTAACATTTGTTAGTTTATTTAAAGTAGAAATATTATATTTACAGGGACCTCTTTAGCTTGTCAGGATAGTCTCAAAGTTTTACCGTCGTGTGTTACAACATGACGGTTTTTTTATTGCATAAAGTGAAATATTTATTTAATTTTCTTAAAATTGTATTTAACTTTATTAAATGAAATTGCCTGTTTTTTGTCCCAGTTGTGAAAATACGCTCAATGTGAGCCAAATGAAATGTAATGATTGCGGAACGGAAGTAAGCGGCAATTACGAAATGCCCCTGTTCTTAAAACTGAACAGGGAGGAGCAACAATTTATTATGGATTTTTTCCTGGCTAGTGGAAGCATTAAAGAAATGGCCAAACAGGCCGGCAACAGCTATCCCACCATGCGTAATAAAATGGATGATATGATAGAGAAGATAAAAAAAATGAAACCATGAATACATTTAAAACCTACGTTTTCAATCCGCTCAAAATTGCTACTGACCGGCACCAGTTAACCGTAAGTACACTGATCCTTGCGGTGTCAGTATTGGCTGGCATGGCGGCTGGATTTATCGATGACGGTATCTATCATGCAACTTTTTGGGCAACAGCTGGTAAACTCCCCATTATTTTAACCAATATTACCGTTGTATTGTTACCATCATTGCTGCTATATATAATTTCCAGACTCTTCAACCCCAAAACCCGCCTTGTTGATATATGGAATACTGTTTTGTTTGCCCGTTTACCGCTGGTAATTGCCAATACAATATTTTTTTTGGCTGTAGACCAGGAAAGTGTAAATAAAGTCATTCAAAATCCAGGTTCTTTCAATGGTGATATGCTGACAATTACTGTAGCCGGCCTGGCCGGATTGCCTTTTTTGATACTCAGCATTATTATATTAGTCAATGGGTTTAAGACTGCAACCAACGCAAAAAAGCTAATTCATTATGGTGTTCTGGCGGTCGCAATCATTGTCTGCGAAATAGTTTACCGGTCTTTTTTCTACCCTTTCCTGATAACACTTTAAACCTATTTCTATGAAAACATTTTTATCTGCCCTTCTTATCTTTTTTGTTTATTGTTCAAAAGCCCAGGATATCAGCGGAAGCTGGGCAGGCATTTTAAATACACCTGGCGGAGAGCTGCCCATTGTACTTCATATTACTACTGAAGGGGATAGTATAGTGGCAACAACGGATAGTCCCTTACAAAACCCGAAAGGGACCCGTATAGACGAAATAAAACTGGCAGCTAATGAATTGAGCTTTAAAATAAAGGCACATCATTCGTCGTTCAAAGGAGTGCTGTCTAATGACAGTATAGCCGGAACTTTTTCTCAGAATCAAATGACCATTCCTTTGACCTTTAAGAAAATCAGGCGACCGCAGGAGCCCAAGCCCAAGTTCCCTTATAACATAAAAAATATAACTATTAAAAATACAGAACAGGGAAATATGCTGGCAGGAACTTTAACCACGCCTTTTGATAAAAAGAATTTTCCGGTTGTTATCTTAATTACGGGTAGCGGCCCTCAAAACCGGGACGAAGCGTTTCTGTTACACAAACCTTTTTTAGTAATCGCCGACTATTTTACCACCCGTGGCATCGGGGTCTTACGGATGGACGACCGGGGAGTTGATGGTTCTGAAGCAGGGAAAGCCAATGCTACCAGCGCTGATTTTGCCACTGATATCAATGCAGCGGTTAACTACCTTGCAGACAGGGGTTATAAAAATATCGGTTTATTAGGCCATAGTGAAGGTGGTATGATTGCCCCGATGGTAGCCGTAAATAATAAGCAGGTAAAATTCCTGGTATCGATGGCAGGGCCGGGGATAGCCAACGACTCTCTGATGCTGGGGCAACTGGGGGCTAGCTTAAGGGTGATGAAAGTGCCGGAGCCTCTAGCCGGTATCAACCTGACGGTGGTAAGAAAGGCATACGAATTGATGAAATCGTATAGCGGTGATCGTGATCATCTGAAACAGTATCTTACTGATACACTGGTGAAGACATATCCCTTATATGCTGATATGAGCAAGGCTGTAGCCAGTTCAGTCAGCGTTCCCTGGTTTCAATATTTTATTAAGCTCAACCCTCAGGTATATATAAAACAATTGAAAATACCGGTACTGGCTGTTAATGGTGAAGAAGACACACAGGTATTAGCTAAAGAAAATTTAAGTGGCTGGAGAGCAACTTTAGAAAATGCAGGTAATAAAAATTTTGATATAAAACCCTTTCCACGGCTGAATCATTTCTTCAGAACAGCAATAAGCGGTACACTGGCAGAAAATATTATGATTGAAGAAACCATCTCAAAAGAGGTGCTACAGTATATGGCTTCCTGGATATTACGATCCGCTAAACCTTAACAGGTGCTACTGCGGGAACTAGTAAGATCAACTTGGGATTCACCGGTTATTGCATTATTTTATGCATGAGTATCCCAGATACTGCGGTCCTTCTTTTATAAATATAGAAAAGCGGCCGGGCCGCTTTTCTTATAATGTTTATATGCTCTGCTGTGTTTTTTGCGGGCTCACCGCTTCTTTAACGCCCTGGGGAACTTTATACCAAATATCGCCTGAGCCGGGCAGGAGCAGCATGATCGATATCCGCATCACCCCCGACAAGAACGAGCTCGGCCGCCGGGCTGCGGCATTAGGCGCCGAGGCGATCCGCGCCGCGATCGCGCGCCATGGCGAGGCGACGATCATCGTCGCCACCGGCGCGAGCCAGTTCGAGATGCTGCAGAACCTCGTCGCGGCCGAGGGCATCGACTGGTCCAAGGTGACCGCCTTCCATCTCG
>JBCNOR010000079.1:0-12090 GCA_039593785.1 Niabella sp.
GTGCCCGGCTTTTTGGGTCACATGTTAGAGCGTATCGACTGGACACGCGATGTACACTTTCAAACCAATACCACCATCGATACGCTGGATTATACCGGAGACGGTTTAAATGCGGGATCAAAAGTAGTTTTCGCAGCAGTAGGTACGCCTCAATATCAGCTGGCAAAAGAATTACCTGCCGGTATCAATTTGCCCCGGCCTTTTGTGCATGCTAAAATAGCGTTGCCGGGTACCATGGTGGTGGATGGCGCGGGGTTTACAAACTATGAGCAGGAAGCAGGTATTATTGAGCAGTGGGCTAAACAAATTTCCGGCGATCAGCTTAGTGGCATCAGGTTGATCATTATTGCCGACGATGCCGGTTTTACAGCCGATACGGATGATAACCTGGTTTGGGTGGCATTTACCCGCAGTAACCCGGCTTACGATATTTACGGGGTGGATAGCTTCACACAATTTAAACATTGGGGATGCCGTGGGCCATTGATCATCGACGCCCGTACCAAACCGCATCATGCGCCTGCCTTGATAAAAGATCCCGCTGTTGAGCGCAGGGTAGACCGGTTGGGTGAAAAGGGAGCCTCCTTGCACGGGATTATATAGGACGGTAAAAATGTGACATCAAAATATGTGACATTGAATGGTGTCACATCAAAAGATGACACTGTTTTTTTGTGTCGCTTTTTAGCAATTATTTAAAGTGTGACACAAAAAGGCCTGCGCAATTTATTGTACATTGAATCAAATTATTACCTATGCAACACCTCAGAAATGCTTTACGGTTAACCCAACAGGACATGGCTTTGCTATTAGGCGTGTCGAGAAGTGCGATTGCTATGTATGAAAATAGCCTGCGTGGGTTACCGTCCGCGGCTAGCGCAATGGAAACCCTGATAGCAGCATGTTATGCGGCAGCTATTACGGCTCAACCGGCACAGCACCATCAACCGGAGGAAAGCCATGATCTTGCAAAGTTTAAAAATAAGCTGCTTAAAGAAATTGCAGAATATGAACAGGAGATAGAGGTCTGTAAAGAAAAATTGATGCAGCTTAAAGATGAGTATGCAAAGTTGCAGGTAAAACAGGTAACATTAACCGGCCTGAAATCTCGCCTGGAAGCTGGCGCCTCTAAAATAAAACAAGACAACAAGGAGAAGCAGCTCCTGCTCAGGCGGATTCAATATGTTGAATATTTCCAGGACGAAGTTAATTTAATGCTGAAAAAATGCGGCATCCTGGCCCGGTTACAACTGCAACATCATATGGATAGTATAAAGGCGCAAAAGCGAACAACAGAGAACACCTTGAAACAAATGGAGCGCTAAAAAATATTACTGTTATCGTGCCAGTTAACAGTAAAACATCACTCTACCAGCCACCAGGAATAGGAGTTGGGGGCCAGTGTCACTCTAACTGTTGCTTCATAATTACGGTTAAGTGAATAGCTTTTAGCCGGGCTTTCTTTTTCACGTATCCGTGCCGTTTGTGTAAGCCCGGTATAATACAATGGTATTTTAATGTCTCTTTCTATCTTTTGACCGGTGGGGTTATAAAGCATCATCAATCCCCTGGTTTTTAGTGCCGGATTTACATGTAGAATGCCATCCCAGTCCCGGCCATCGGCCCTGCGCAGGTGAATGATGCTTGAATTCAGAATGTCGCGGTATTTTTTATACCAGTTGATTACTTTTACCACTACTGCTTTTGTAGTGTCATTATCATATAATCTTGGACCGCGGTAACAGGCCTGTACGCCTGCACCATAATACTGCATCATGAGTTGCTCGTAGTCAGGTAAATGTTGAGACAATGGCTCCAGTATGGCTTCAGGACCACCACCCTGGTAACGGGTAAGCGGTACAAATCCCCAGCCCATGGAAGGTAGCTTATCCCAGGTGCCGTCATAAATATTCTGGCGGTTCAACAATTTCTGGTTGCTGCGCGGTAAACTGAAATTAACTTCCCGGTACCCCAGGGCAATTTTGTTGGTGCCATCTAAAAAATACCAGTCAGGCGCATTAATATATACACCGCGTTTGTTGAGCCATTGGTATAAATCTTTTTGTATTTCCATTTGCCGCCACTGGCTGTCGTCCAGTCCTTTGTGCCCCGGGTGGATAGTGGAAGCACACCGGTCGCCCGGATAGGGGCCATCATTCTCCCAGATGTCAAATCCTGTTAGCCTAAAGAATGTTTTTATTTTATCACGGTAGCCCAGTCCCCAATAACTGCCAAAACAGGGAGCATTACCAAAAAAAGCGCCGCCGGGCTTACCGGTACGGGCATCTATCACATCATCAGCATCACTTATTTTCCTTGAGCTAAACAGGGAGTAGCCGCCTATTTTTATATTTTTCTGATGCGCATAATCAGCCAGACTCCTCCAGCGCAATATGTTTTCTTTTGAAGTATCTTCCATATTGATATGGCTTCCAAAACTCAATATCAATGCTTCATAGCCTGTGTTAGCACATTGATCAACCGCTGACTTTACTTCTCCATCGGTTTTGCTTACCAGGTGCATAAAAACGGGGTTGCCGGTAGTCCAGGGAGCAATGGTACGATACATTTGCTGTACAGATAGCCCACGTCGCTCCCGGTCGTAGCTATCCATAGCCAGCTCATAAGTTCGTACCGAAACAAAATTATCGCCTGGTTTCATTTCAATACCCGGGGCATATTCGGGGTATACTTCCAGCAGGCAGGGCGTTTGCAGATCATAATTCACCTGTGAAGTGTAGGTGCTATCCGTTTTCCAATGTGTAGTCTGGTCGCTAAGGTCATAGCGCATAGCATTGTTGAAGGCGTAATTGCTTTCAATATAAAGGCCCTGTGGTTTTTTCATTTGCTCAGGTTTGCCCACAACGGCACTTTGTTCTTCTACCATGCCTAATACCTCACTAATCACGCGGTTTAGCTGTATCGGTTTTTCGGAATTGTTGGTAAGGCTCAGCCATTTACATATCAGTGGTATTCCATCATATAATTCATAATTAACGGTTACGGTAATTCCTTTTAGTTCTGCAAGACCTGATATATAATGAAACTGGACCAACTTTCCTGTGGCGGCTTTATGATGAGTAGCCCATACTTTGGAGACGGGGTTCAGGTAAGGCGGCAGCTCCTTTACGTCGTAAGCAGATAGTTGAAAGTCGCTATTGTTTTTTTGAAGGCCGTCTACCCAGGCAGGAAGCAGGTAGGCGTTTTCTTTTTGCCCGTACAGGCCTCCCACATTGTGCTTGCGCCCGTTTATAGTTAATATGGCTTCTGGTTTTACAGAGCGTAACAATTGTTGCCCCGTACTCATATTGGTATAGTCGGTACAGGCCGTATTAGGCCCGATACGGAAAACTCTTTTTACAAGCCCGTTATATAGAACAAGGTCTTTTTTATCAGGAGTAAGATATAGGGCGGCTTTTTGCGTAACAGGAGCAAGTAACCAATCTCCGGCAAATAAACCGGGTTCTTTATTCCATACGGGAAGGGCGGGCTGGCTGCGGGCAATGATGCCGCAAAAAATAAACAAATGGATCAACAGGACGTACTTTTTCATGGCAATCGTTGAGGTTGGCAAATATACCTGTTTTACCTGCAGTTCGCTATCAGTTGGGTGCGTTCTAAATTGTCGCACTCATTTTTTACCGCGGAGAGCATGAGTTTATTGAGTTTACGCAGAGAAATCTCTGCGAAAGCTCTTGTCCCTCCTCAACTCTGCGGTTAATTTCCTTTTTGTATATAGCCGCGACAATTTGAAATGCAGCCTCACGGTCTATTTAAGGATATATAATTCTGGTTGTAGCTAACGTTATAGCGGCTGAACTGGAGGCGTCTGCTAATATAGGAGACCTGCGGCCGGTAAGGCGGATTTCAGGTTTAAAACACCTGTAAAAAAAGTACAGCTTAAGCGAAATTTGAATGGCACGCCAAAAAGACACCGTTTATTTTAAAATGATGAAAGTTGTATCTTAAAGGAAAAATAGCCGCACATGAAAGATCTGAGCACTCATAGGTTGGACAAAGGAATAAAAAAAATATGCTATAGTTTAATTCCGGCGCTTATTGCTTTTTTCGTGCTATACCGGCTAACGGTTGATGCCCGGCTTGTCATTGCCTGGGATGTTTTTAGCTTAATGTTGTTATTATTTTACTGGGTTTTGTTTTTTAAAACGGATGAAAATAAATTGCCGCATATTGTAGCCACTGAAGACGATGGCGTAAAGATTATTTTTTCCATCGTGCTGGTGGCTGTTTGTATCAGTTTTTTAGGAGTCATCTTATTGTACCAGGTACAGGATGAAGCCCCCGGGCATAAATGGCTGCAGGCTTTTATTTCTCTTTCGGCTATTGTATGTTCCTGGATCTTGCTACATACCATTTTTACTACGAGGTATGCAGACCTGTATTTTAAAGAGCGCAAACGACAGAACCGGGGTGATCATACGGAAGCATTAATGTTTCCTTCCCCGGAAAAGCCCGATTACCTTGATTTTGCCTATTTCTCCTTTGTGATTGGTATGACCTTCCAGGTATCGGATGTGCAGATCAATTCAAAAACCATCCGTCGATTTGTATTGCTGCACAGCCTTATTTCTTTTGCATTCAATACGGTCATAGTTGCCCTTACCATTAACCTGGTAATAGGTGCGGCAAAGTAAACGCAGAAACCTTTGCTGTTGTTCTTTTATCCGGCCATAGATATCTATCCGGATGCCGCTACATATGGAATACATTGAATTTATGACCATCGGGGTCGGCAAATACGAATCCATAATAGCCGGCCCCGAATGACTCCGGCTGGGACACTATGGTTCCACCGGCGTCCTGCACGGCTGTTGCCCAGGCATCCACTTCTTCTTTACTGTCGGCAGCAAGCGTGAAAATAATTTCATTACCGGCTTTGGCATCAGTCACAGGCCCTTTCATATTGGGTTCTAATACTTCTTTCAAAAAGAAATGTATAATAAAGTTGTCTTCGCCGAAGAAAAAACTGGTTAATTGTTCGGATGCTCCGTTAGGGCTGAACCCGAGCTGCTTATAGAATCGGGTAGTGCGTTCTAAGTCAAGTACACCAAAATTGGCCCATATTTTTTTTGTTTTCATATAGAAGAAGTTTAGAATAATATAGTAAGATTTCGTCGCCTGGGTCGTTGATCCAGCTGTCACCCTGATCAGTCCCGGCATCTTTGCCAAGATAAATAATATACAGGGAACGGGTAGTTTTAAGCTTTATTTATAGTTTGGCATCCTTATTGACTATAATAGATCAGAACTTTTATCCTTAGAAAATTAATCCGTTAACTATGAAACGCAAAGTTGATGTTGAGCATTGGGTGATGCCAAATAGTATTATTTGATGGATCAGCATATTACTGGAAGTGAAGCGGACATCGTCCGCTTTATTTTTTTACGCTATTGTTGCTTTTCCAGGGCTGTGGCATGTTCTGCTAATGCTTTTTCTTTTTTCAGCACGGCGCCCGAGGCTGCTTTTAAAAGCATCCATTTATCCCTCGTTTTTTCAAGAACCAGTACTTCATGCTTCGCATTGGTGATCAGGCAAAGGTCGGGCGCGTCGTCAGACCTGTAGAACGCAAAATGATAGATGGTTTTCCCGATTTGCTTATCAGCCGTGATTTCGTCTTCTGTAATCACTTCCGGCTCCGGCAGTTTTGTCTTCTTAGCGGGCGGGGAACCTTTCTTTTCCTTTGGCGCCTCCAGCTTTACCTTTTTAGGGTCATAGCCCGGCACCATCAGGCTGATCGTTCGGCTTAGATCTCCGCTGAATACATCTTCTTCCGTAACAAATTTGTCTTTGAATTTCTGTATCACCGTTCCCCCGGAGGTCTTCCTGATAATAAATCTGCCCTTTAATTTTTTACCATCCAGTATAAACGAAAAAGACTTGTTTTTTATACCTTCCTTTAGCTTTTTTACTGCACTTTCTTTTTCATCACCCTTATTCATCATATAAGTTCCCCGGTCATAAACCTGTTTTCGCGGAATATCTTTGGGCGATATATCCCTTAGCCGGGTAACCCTGCGTGTAAAGCGGTTATCCTGCGATGGCGGATAATAACTCCACCAGCAATAGTAAATACTACCTGCTTCCAGGCAAATGTGAAACTCTTTTGCATTGGGTTGATATACTATAAATCGAGGGAGGTCTTTCATAATAGTATTAACATATTTGTATTACTTATGATTCTATACCTACACAAGAACTATTCCACAGCCAGCCGGGCATCTGGTAACTTAAAATTGAGCCGTTATCAATAACGATGGGTTAAGTGGACTGAAATGTGGTGATCTGCTGAGCAACATCTCTGTAAAGCAAAAACCTTTGTTGATTGGCATCCTCAGCACCCGTCATCATTACTATTAATGTATGGCCGGATCTTTTTATTATCATCATATACGTAGTGGGTATTAAATGTTTCTTAAGCAACACCTGGTTATAAATACAGGTTAAACCGTTTATATTTTCAGTTGGTACAAAATAAAACAAAACTGATACGGAATCAACCGTTCCCTGGTTTCATCCTGTCTATTTTTGTCACCGATACGAATTAATTGCTTGTTAAACGATTATTGCCCGCATTGCCGGCTTGCCATAGCTCTTTTGAAAAGAGTGATCTTCAGTCCAGGTGGTGCGCAAAAAATAGCTATAGAAAATGACAAAAAAGCTTATTCTTTATGCGTTAGCGGTGCTGCCCTTTTTTTATTTTTATAATGATGTTTTTGCCGGCAGGCACACCGGGCTTCCATCAGATCCGGTTCTTTTTAAAGATGTTACCGGTACTGTCAGGGATACCTCGGGCGCTGTTTTAATGGGCGTGTCAGTGATGGTTAAGGGCAACAATGGCGGCGGAACAATGACAGATATGAATGGTCGGTTTGTACTGGATCTTGCACCTTCAGATACCCTGATCTTTTCTTTGGTAGGCTTCGATACACGGCAGGAAGCAGTAGGAGACAGGGTACAGATCGATGTAGTGCTCTTGCCCCAAAGCAGTGCAATGGACGATGTAGTGATCACTGCTTTTGGTAAAGCTACCAAGCGAACGGAGATGGTAGGCTCTGTAACAACAGTAAATCCGGCCGATTTAAAAGTTCCTTCCAGCAATTTAACAACGGCTTTCGCGGGCCGGATCGCAGGCATGATCGCTTTTCAGCGAACAGGTGAGCCGGGGGCCGATAATGCTTCTTTTTTTATAAGAGGGATCACCACGTTTGGTGCCAATAATAGCCCCCTCATACTGATTGATAATATAGAGTTAACAGCTACAGACCTTTCTCAGCTGCAGCCCGATGATATTGAAAGTTTTTCAATTATGAAAGATGCTGCTGCCACTGCCTTGTACGGAGCCAGGGGCGCCAATGGTGTGATACTGGTAAGAACCAAGATAGGGCAGATGGGTAAGCTCAGTACCACATTACGTGTTGAGCAATCTTTATCAGCGCCTACCTCCAATCTCGAACTGGCCGATCCGGTGACTTATATGCGCCTGAATAATGAAGCGATTGTAACACGGGAGCCCCTGGCTCAACTACTGTATTCCCAGGAAAAAATAAACAATACTGTCCCGGGATCAGACTCCTATTTATTCCCGGCTACTGACTGGCGTAAAGAGCTGATCAAAAATTATGCGCATAACCAACGTGTGAATTTAAGCGTAAGCGGCGGCAGTGCTTTGGCAACCTACTATATTACCGGGGCCTATATGCATGACGACGGAATACTGAAAGCCGATGACCGTAACAGCTTTAAAAGCGGCATCAGCAATAACGTGTTTACTTTACGATCTAATATTACACTGAAGCCCATTAAAACCATGGAAATTACTACGCGCTTCAATGGTAATTTCAATGATTACACCGGGCCTGTACGAACCGGATCACAAATGTATTCTTTGATCATGCGTAGCAACCCGGTTTTGTTCCCCGCTTATTACCCGCCTGATCAGCAGCATGAGTTTACCAAACATATTCTTTTTGGTAATGCACTTTCCACCAATGGCTCTTCGTATTATATCAACCCTTATGCAGAAATGGTAAAGGGATACCGGGAATATGGCCGGTCTAATATATCGGCCCAATTGCAGGTAAACCAGCAACTTGACTTCCTGACAAAAGGCCTGTCTGCAAGAGCTTTATTTAACATTTTGAGGATCACTTCATTTTCGCTTAACCGGAGCTACAATCCCTTCTGGTATGGCTTAAGCTCGTATGACAGGCTGAATAATACTTATTCGATTCAAAACTTAAATCCTAATGATGGTACGGATTACCTGGATTACAACAGGTCTATTGAAGTACCAACAGCCAATGTTTATTTCGAAGGTGCACTCAGCTATAACCGCGTTTTTGCTCAAAAGCATAGTGTGGGCGGTATGTTGGTTTACCAGCTCAGGAACAATGTATCACTGGGTGCTGCAACGGTACAGGAATCTTTGCCATTCCGCAATGTAGGGCTGTCCGGCAGGGTTACCTATGGATATGATAGCAGGTATATAGCCGAATTTAATTTCGGATACAACGGATCTGAGCGCTTTCACCCCGACAATCAATTTGGCTTTTTTCCATCCGGTGGTATAGCCTGGAATGTATCGAATGAAAGCTGGTTTACCAATTCGGGTCTAAAAGATGTGGTGCGGCTGCTTAAGCTGAGAGCAACGTACGGCGTAGTAGGCAATGATAATATCAGCAATAGCCGGTTTTTGTACCTGTCGGAAATTAACATGAATAACAATGATCTCACGCAGTATTTCGGACTGCAACGTGGTTATAGTAATACCGGCGTTTCCGTTAGCAGGTATTCAGATCCTGATATAACCTGGGAGCAGGCTAGGAAAGCCAATTTTGGGATAGAATTAGAGTTTAGAAATGGCTTGTCGCTGATAGGTGAGTACTACTTCGAAAAACGTTCGGATATTTTGCTGACCCGCTCTAATATACCCGCTACAATGGGCTTATGGGCGATACCCAGCTCAAATGTAGGTGAGGCCCAGGCGCATGGTGTAGACGCTTCATTACAATATAACCGGCAGATTGGTAAGAACTCCTGGTTGCAGCTAATGGGCAACTTTACCTTTGCCAGAAGCCAGTATAAAATATATGATGAACTCCATTATGACCAGGAATGGTGGCTGTCGAGGGTAGGATATTCTATTAACCAAAACTGGGGATATATTGCAGAGAGACTGTTTATCGACGATAACGAAGTAGCTAATTCCCCCCAGCAATTCGGAGTGTACGGCGCGGGTGATATCAAGTATCGCGATATCAACCGGGACGGTGTGATCAATACGTTGGATAGAGTACCTATTGGCTACCCTACCACTCCGGAACTTATCTATGGATTTGGCTCTTCTTTTGGATATAGGAATTTTGATATCTCGGTATTCTTCCAGGGTTTAGGCCAGGAGTCATTCTGGATCAGTTATGCCAACACATCACCCTTTTTTCCTAATAATGAGGGGGGCGCTGTAGGCAATAATCAATTAGCAAAATTTATTGCAGATAGCTACTGGAACGAGGATTCAAGGGATATTTACGCCATCTGGCCCAGGTTGTCTGCTTCGTCTATACAAAACAATGCACAAACCAGTACCTGGTTTAT
The DNA here is from genome assembly GCA_039593785.1 of Niabella sp. Taxonomy (GTDB): domain Bacteria; phylum Bacteroidota; class Bacteroidia; order Chitinophagales; family Chitinophagaceae; genus Niabella. The sequence continues at coordinate 9,617 of JBCNOR010000079.1, forward strand.
GCGCGACGGATCCTTTCTGCGACTAAAATCTGCCGAGCTGGGTTATAAGCTTCCTGCTAATATTGCTGCCAAGGCAGGTCTTAAACAGGCAAGGATATATGTAAACGGAACCAATCTTTTCACCTGGAGCAAATTTAAGCTGTGGGATGTGGAGCAGGGCGGAAGCGCCTTGAACTATCCTATACAGCGTGTAATAAACCTGGGCCTTCTTATCTCATTATAACATGTCACCCATGAATAAATTATTAGTAAGCTTCGTTCTAACAACCTTCCTGCTTTCGTCCTGCAAAAAATTCCTGGATATTGTTCCTGACGGCATTGCAACTATCGATAATGCTTTCTCCACACGAATATCGGCAGAAAAATATCTTTTTACCTGCTATTCCTACATGCCTAAGCAAGGGAGTGTGGTCTCCAACCCGTCGTTCTCGGCAGGTGAAGAATTTTTTTGCGCAACCACTGATATCAGTACCAACGGCGCTTATGCTAATGCTGCCGGAAGTAACATCCAGTTCGGTAATCAAAATTCCAATGCACCCTATGCGGATGCCTGGATCGGTTATAGTAACCTCAACGCCCCGGGGGCCTCGCTGTATCAGGGTATCAGCGACTGTAATATATTTTTAGATAATATAGATAAAGTACCCGATATGTCAACGGAGGAAAAGCAACGGTGGCGGGCCGAAGTGGTTTTTCTAAAGGCCTACTATCATTTCTGGTTAGTAAGACAATATGGTCCTGTTTACCTGATGAAGGAGAATTTGCCTGTAGGTGTATCTATAGCCGATAGCAAAGTTTACAGGAATACCCTGGATGAGTGTTTCGCGTATATTGAGCAGTTGCTGGATGAGGTGCTGGCCAACGAGGCGATGCCTGATTTTATCTCCAACGAAGCACAGGAACTGGGAAGAATTTCGAAAGGAATAGTATATGCTTTTAAGGCCTATGCACAGGTAACCGCAGCCAGCCCGCTATTTAATGGGAACGCCGATTATATAAGCGTTGTAGATAATCGAGGTATCGCAATTTTTAGTCCGCAAAAAACCGATCAGCAAAAGTTGGAACGTTGGGCTAAGGCTGCCGAAACGGCTAAGATAGCAATTAATTTTTTAGAAGCCCAGGGGCATCATTTGTATGTTTTCGATCAAAACCTGACTGTTTCTGAAACAACCAAAACGACATTGAGTATAAGAGGTGCCCTCAATGAAAACTGGAACAGGGAGGTGATATGGCCTAATACCAATTGCTGGGTAGGTGGATCTTCGAACGCCAACGGGAACTCCAGTATTGCTTCAGATAACTGGCCCAGGGGCCTGGTGGCAGGCTCTACGAATGCCAACTTTACTGCAAAAATGAATGTGCCATTGAAATTTGTTCAAAAATTTTACACTAAAAACGGGATTCCTATTGAAGAAGATTTAACCTATGATCAAATAGGCATGTACAACATGAGAACTGCAACTGCGGCAGATAAATATTATATAAAAGAGGGTTATAGCACTGCAGGGTTGAACTTCGATCGCGAACCCAGGTTCTATGCCGATCTGGTTTTTGACGGCGGGGTTTGGTTTGGTTCTTCATTTTTAAACGAGGAAAGTCCATTGTACGCACAAATGAAATTGAGCGGCAGCGCGGGAAGCTATTTTGCTAATAGCCACAACCTCACAGGGTATAGTGCCAAAAAAATAAATAATTACCGTTCGGCTGTTGTAACGGGAGCCACAGCAACGCCGGTTTATTATGCATGGCCTGTAATAAGATTAGCAGATGTTTATCTTTTATACGCAGAGGCACTGAACGAGGCCGGTGGCAGTCAAAGTGAAGTGCTGTCTTATTTAGACAGGATCAGGGCACGTGCCGGTTTGCGTGGCGTAGAAGAATCCTGGCGTTTGTTTTCAAACAGACCCGACAAACCCCTGACCCAGGCGGGCCGGAGGGAGATCATCCGCAGGGAGCGCACTATTGAGCTGGCCTTTGAAGGGCAGGGTTATTGGGATCTTCGTCGCTGGAAGACTGCTTACGAAGAATTAAATAAGCCCATAACCGGATGGTATGTTTATGGCGCAACTGACGAAGCCTATTATGTTCCTGTTACACTTTACCGGCCTGTTTTCAAAGTAAGAGATTATTTCTGGCCGATCGCCATTACAGAGTTGAGAAAGAACGAAAATCTGGTTCAAAATCTGGGTTATTAACCTGAAAAAAATGCATTATGAAGAATATTTTTTGTCGTAATAAGAATTTGAAAAGTAGCTGGGCAGGACTCTTTTTCTCCTGGTTCCTGATGGCGTTGTTAACGATACCGGGTCTGTCCTGTGGTAAGGCAGATTTAAATGAACCAATAGGCGTAAGCGATGCGGTGCCCAAAGTGGTGGAAGTAACCGATGCGCAAAATATCAGCGGCGGTGGTATTATCAAAGCTTGCCACGAACAGTATGTCGCCGACCGATTATACAAAAGGTACGCAGTCACGC
>JBCNOR010000008.1:0-24254 GCA_039593785.1 Niabella sp.
ATGACCTACTTCTGGTACGTTCGATTGGGTTTTACACTCGTACCTGTCGCGTGTCAGCTATAACTATAACGGCCTTTATTATTTCACCGCAAGTATACGGCGCGATGGATCATCCAGGTTTGGCCGGAATAATAAATGGGGTAATTTTCCTTCCCTGTCTGTAGCCTGGAATATCAGTAACGAAAGCTTCTTCGAAAGATTGCGTACTTCTGTCAGCGATCTTAAGTTTAGAGCCAGCTTTGGTACAACGGGTAATCTTGAAATAGGGCAGTATCAGTCCCTCGCCACACTTTACACGCTTAATTATTTGTTCGGGGGTAACATTATCAACGGTTTTGCGCCTCAGCGCATCGCCAATGATAACCTGGGATGGGAAAAAACATACCAGTATAATGCCGGCCTGGACCTGGGCATTTTGCGTAACCGGCTTAGCTTTTCTATTGATGCCTACTATAAAAAAACAACAGACCTGCTCCTGAATGTGGAGATACCATGGACGACCGGTTATGCCAGTTCATTACAAAACTTTGGTTCAGTTGAAAACAGGGGGCTGGAATTTGGTTTGAAGAGTAAGAATATTGCCGGGCATTTTGTTTGGAACAGCGACCTGAATATTTCTTTCAACCGCAATAAAGTGGCCAAGATCGGTAACAATGCACAATCATATGTATCGGGTAACTATATTATACAGGTGGGTAAGCCACTGGGAACCTTTTATGGTACCGTAACCGATGGTATTCTTCAGACAGGTGAAGAAACGCAGAAAGGCAAATTTACCGGTAATGCTACTCCCAAGGCCGGCGACCGGTTATATAAAGACATCAATGGGGACGGCACTTTTACAACAGCAGCCGACCGCACCATTATAGGTGATGCACAGCCCGATTTTATTTTCGGATTTATTAATACTTTTTCCTGGAAGGGCTTTGATCTGTCCTTATTCCTGCAGGGAACTTATGGAAATAAAATTATCAATAGCAACAGGCAAACCCTGGAGATGTTTACCGGGCAGCAGAATGCATCTACTGCTGCGTTGCAAAGATGGACACCTCAAAATCCTTCTACAACCATACCCCGCGCCAAGCTGGATCCGGCTCCTATATTTTCCGACCGGTTTGTTGAAGATGGTTCCTTTCTGCGTGTGAAAGATGTAACACTCAGCTATGCGCTTCCGGCTTCGTTGCTGGACAGGATCCGTATCTCGGCTGTGAGTTTTTATGTTACAGCACAAAACCTGCATACGTTTACAAAGTACACCGGGTTTGATCCGGAAGTTACTTCAGGCAATAACGTTTCGCCGGGCACCGATTCAGGAATTTATCCATTAGCTAAAAGTGTAGTTGCCGGACTTAGAATAACTCTTTAATACTAAAAAACCAGGGCAGCTATGCTGCTGTGGCCCTGTAAAAAATATAATGATGAAACGTATATACTTGTTTTTGCTGCTATTGGTAAGCATGCAATGGGCCTGCTCCAAACTGGATGAAGTGCCGCAATCGTTTGTAATTGCCGATCAGTTTTATAGAAATGAAGGAGAAGCAACGGCTGCTGTTACTGCCGTATATAGAAAGTTGTACGAAAGCGGGCAGTCCATTTATAACAGTCTTTTTCAAATAGGCGTGGAGATGGCCACTGATGACTATGAGGCAGGGCCCAGGGCCCGCAATGCTCATGTACGTGCGATTTCCGGATTAACGCATGATGCTTCTAACGATCGGATGCAGGAATTGTGGAGGCAAAGCTATAGTGCCATCAATGCTTCCAATGTAGCTATTGATAAAATAGCAGCTATGGATGCGGGCAGGATCAATGAGCCGGTCCGCCGGCGATTAATTAATGAGGCCAAATTTTTGCGCGCGCTTCATTATTTTAATTTGGTGAGATGGTTTGGCGGTGTTCCCATTGTCATAAAAGAAACGCCCTCCTTATCAGAAGATGCATTGTATGTAGCTAAGGCCACAGAAGATGAAGTATATAACCAGATTATTGAAGATCTTAAAAGCGCAGAGCAACTTCCCGGCTGGAAATCTTATGGGGCGGCAGATATAGGGAGAGCTACCTCGGGCGCTGCCAAAAGCCTTTTGGCAAAAGTATACCTTACAAAAAAAGACTGGTTCAATGCTGTTCAGAAAAGTAAAGAAGTGATTGATTCGGAAGGGTATGATCTTTTTCCCGAATTTGCCGATGTATTTGCAGTTGCTAAAAAAAATGGTATCGAACATATCTTCTCGGCCCAGTTTTTAGGTAATGCAGGTTACCAGGGAAACAGCCTGGCCAGCAGGTCGGCCCCGGCTGATATACCGGGCATTAACGGAGACTACGCTGATGCCTTGCACTGGGAAGGTAATTTGTACCAAAGCTTTACAGCTAACGATGCCCGGCGCCAGGTAACCTTCGTAAGCCAGATGGTAAGCCCGGTTGACGGGAAATTGTATACATTGACAAGACCCCAGTTTCATAAATATTATGATGAAGCGGTGGTAGGGAACCAGGGTCAGTCTTCAAAAAATTTGCCGATTATAAGATATGCCGAAGTTTTGCTTATTTATGCTGAAGCGCTCAACGAGCAGAACGGAAATCCGAATAGCCAGGCCTATTGGGCAATTGACAAAGTAAGAGCACGTGCGCGGATCGCGACATTGCAGTCAACCGCACCTTCTTTAAACCAGGCGCAATTCAGAGATTCCGTATTCCAGGAACGCAGAAAGGAACTGGTGTTTGAATACCAGCGCTGGTTTGACCTCTCCAGGCGCGGGGCAGAATATTATGTAAATACCCTTAAAGCTGCAGGTAAGACCCAGGCTGCACCCCGGCATATTCATTTTCCTACTCCGCAGCGGGAGCTTGATTTGAACCCGAAACTAAAACAACATCCGGATTGGATGAACTATTGATAATGATAAAATAAATATTATGAATAGCTACTTAGGTGCTTCGAAAAAATGGATGCTTTACCTGCTCTGTATTTTCTTTACAGCGAGAATATCAGCACAGCAGGCTGATACCGGTTTGCTGGTATCCCCCGCAAAGTATATTGATTTATCTGCGAATGCCGATACCTCCTTCATCTTTGATGTTCGGACAAAAGAGGAGTATGATAAAACGCATATCAGGGATGCAGTGTTAACAGATTCTGTATTGCCCCAAAAGGTTTTGGAATTGTCTAAAAGTGGTCATGCTACAATCCTGCTTTATTCTATTGCTAACGGGCGCAGCGTTCAGCTGGCCAGGAAATTGAGAAGGGAAGGCTATGCCAGTGTGTACGCGCTGGATGGGGGCATCGCTTCATGGATATCTGCTGGTCTCCCGTTCTATTCGCAAGGCGAAGCCGCCAATGCCGCCTTATTTAAAGAAAACCTGGCAACGGACTCTATAGTAATTGTAGACGTGGCTTCTGCATATTGTCCGCCTTGTATTAAGGTCTCCCGCATTATCGATTCATTTTCCACCAGGCATCCTGAATATAAAATTATGAAGCTTGATATAGACCGGGATGCGCTGCTTCTGGCGCAATTAAAAATAGCGGAAGCATTGCCTGCCGTGGTTTTATATAAAAGCGGCCATGAAGTGTGGAGAAACAGAAGAGGTGAGAACTGGTCGCTGCTGCCTCAGACATTTTTGAAATATCAGAGTAAAAAATAACGACAAACAACATTGAAATGAGAACATGTAAGTATTATCTGAAAAAAAGTATCGCATACTTTTTAACTGTAGGCTGTTACCTTACTTCATTTGCGCAACAAAAGCCCAAACCTAATATCGTATTGATCCTGGTAGATGATCTGGGATTCTCCGATATCGAGCCTTACGGCGGGCTGGATCTGAAAACGCCTAATATCAGCAGGCTGGCGAAAGAAGGCACTATTTTTAAAGAGTTTTATAATAACTCTATTTGTGCGCCAACCAGGGCCTCGCTGCTCACGGGCCAATACCCACATAAAGCGGGAGTAGGGTACTTTAATGTAAACCTGGGCTTACCGGCTTACCAGGGTTTTTTAAATAAAGAATCCCTTACCCTTGCCGAAGTATTGCAGCAAGGGGGCTATAGTACTATTTTATCCGGCAAATGGCATGTAGGCGATGATAAAGATCAATGGCCCGCCCAGCGCGGGTTTGAGCGCTCTTTTGGATTTATCGGCGGTGCCAGCAATTATTATGAGATAAACGATTCTGCTAATGCCGATGTTCAGCTATATCGCAACAATCAACCCTATTACCTGCCTAAAGGCAAATATCTTACAGATGCTATTACTGATCATGCGCTGGGTTTCTTAGATGAACAATCGAAAGAGAAAAAGCCGTTTTTTCTTTACCTGGCTTTTAACGCCCCGCATTGGCCGTTGCAGGCTGTTCCTGAAGACATCGCGGCTTATAAAGGCGTATATAAGGATGGGTGGGATAGTTTGCGTGTCCGGCGTTACAGGCAGGCTATTGCTAAAGGTGTAATTGACCACGGCCAGGCTTTGTCAACACGGGATACGGTGCTGCAGCCATGGAATAAGCTTACATACGATGAGCAGCAATACTGGCAATACAGGCAGGAAGTGTATGCAGCTATGATTGACCATGTAGATCAGAGTATCGGCAGGCTGTTGAGTAAGTTGAAAGAATTAAAAAAAGATCAGAATACTTTAATTGTTTTCTTATCTGATAACGGCGCGCAGGGTGGTAATAACTTAAGATTGTATACGCAACGTACCTCCGGTCCGGTAGGATCTGCCGGGTCTTATGAGGTGCAGAACAGTAACTGGTCGCAAACAGGTAACTCACCATTGCGCAATTATAAGGGTACTCCTTACGAGGGCGGTATCAGCGCACCTTTTATTGCCTGGTTACCGGGTGCGGTTCAGGCAGACAGGATTGTTAAGGGTACCGGCCATTTAATTGACATCGCCCCAACCCTGTACGAGGTAGCCGGTGTAAAATATCCGGTTGCCAATCGTGGTTTGAAGGTAAATGCATTGCCTGGACAGAGTTTGGTGCCGGTGTTATCAGGTAAAGCCGATACCGTAAGCAGAAAGGACGCGATATATTGGGAGCGCGGCGGAAACCTTGCCGTGCGATGGGGAAAATGGAAGCTGGTTCAACTGGCCAATACGCCCCGGAAGTATGAGTTATACGACCTGTCTGTCGACCGTGCCGAAAATAAGGATCTCTCGAAACTTTATCCCGCTGTAGTAGAACAACTGAAACATTTATATGATGAATGGGCTTTGCAAAATGATGTTGTTGATTATTCCCGTTTACGGCCTCAAAGCAATTTTGGAGCCGGTGAAAGACGCCTGTAAAATCTTTATATCCTTATCAAACACAAACAAATGAAAAAATACTTTTCAATTCTTATACTGCTCTCGATGGTTGGCGGGGTATTCGCCCAGCAAAAAGGGAGCCGACCCAATATCGTTCTTATTGTTGCCGATGATCTCGGATATGCAGACCTGGGATCTTACGGGTCTGAAATTCAAACACCTAATCTGGATAAGCTGGCGTTTGAAGGCACACGTCTACAGGAATTCTATAATAATTCCATCTGCGCACCAACCAGGGCTTCATTGCTCACGGGGCAATACCAGCATAAGGCTGCCGTGGGCTATTTCTCTAACGACCTGGGATTGCCGGCCTACCAGGGTTATATCAATGATCAGTCTCTCACATTAGCCGAAGTGTTAAAAGATAATGGCTATACTACTATTACTTCCGGTAAATGGCATGTATCCGGCAAAGGTAAAAGCTTACCCTGGCAACGGGGCTTTCAATATACTTATCCGAGAAATGAGCAATCAGCGAACTCGGGAGCCCCGGGTATAAGTGAGATAAAAACAGATGCAGAGGGTTACCCGTTACCCGAAAATTTCCAGACGAACCTGATTACTAAGAACGCGCTGAGCTTCCTGGATACAGCAGCGCAGCAAAATAAGCCATTCTTCCTTTATCTGGCATATACGGCGCCGCACTGGCCATTGGTAGCGTTGCAGAAAGACATTGAAAAGTATAAGGGGAAATATGCACAGGGCTGGGATGCATTGCGTTTACAGCGCTTTAAAAAGCAAAAGGAATTAGGCATAGTGCCGGCAGATGCGCAGCTTTCAAAGAAGGATGAAGATATTTATGACTGGGATAAATTATCTTTCGATCAACGGCAATTGTGGGCTAAAAAGATGGAGGTTTTTGCCGCTATGGTAGATGAGCTGGATCAGGGCGTAGGAGAAGTGACGAGAAAGCTGGATCAGTTGAAGAAGCTGGACAATACGATCATTATTTTCATATCTGACAATGGCGCACCGGCAGAAGACCTCGTACGCTGGTATCATGGGGCTACAAAAAATACGGGACCGGTGGGTACTACAGGATCTAACGAGTCTCAAAGTAAAAACTGGTCTTACTTGTCTAATACGCCACTAAGAGGTTTTAAGGACTATTTGTTTGAAGGAGGTATCAATTCTCCGTTTATAGCCTGGTATCCGGGGAAAATCAAACAGGGTCGTATCGCCCGGGGAACAGGGCATATTATCGACATTGCGCCAACCTTGTACCAGCTGGCCGGAGCAAAGTACCCCAAACAATATAATAGTGTTCAGTCTTTTGGGCTGCCGGGCGTTAGCCTGCTGCCGGTTTTATTCGACAATAAAAATGCAACTGAGAGAAGCGAACCTCTTTTTTGGGAACGTGCGGGTAACCGGGCGGTAAGATGGGGACAATGGAAGCTGGTATCTCACTGGCCCTCGTATACCTGGGAGCTATACGATCTTGAAAAAGATAAGGGAGAGTCGGAAAATGTTGCCAGGAACAACCACGAGATCGTAAGCAGGCTTTCTACTGCCTATTTTCAATGGGCAAAAAACAACGGTGTTGTAGATTTTGCACAGCTTGAAGATAAGGAGCCACCCTCCATGAAAGAATTCCGCAAGAGCAAGGTGCAGGAACCTGTAGGAAGAGGCGGATTCTTTTAGTGTTTAGGGATAAGTACATTTAATAATAAACCGACATTAATTTTATTGACATGCGTTCAGCTGATTTGTGGAGACACAAACCTCAGCATAGCCGTGGTCAATGTTTCAGGATAAGTACGTTTAATTGGTCAGGACCTGCTTTTTGAGCAGGCCTTTTTTTATGAAACAGGTTTGTTTACAGGACGTCGCTTCTTCTGGTTTTTCTTTCTGCCCCGCCATACTAAAAAACCGGTAACAGGCATGCTGGCGGCTATCAGGCTGGCAAAGAAGGCCAGTAGTTTGCCCGGTAAGCCCAATACGGCGCCTACATGGATGTCGTAATTCATACGGGCTATTTTATCAGATAAAGGGGAGGTTGCAAACTTACCGGCGTACACACCATGGGTTGGTAACTCTTTGCCTGTGTACTGGTCGTAATGGTAAAAATCTGCATTGAAATAGCTGTCCAGGTTGTGGTTAACATATCCTTCCAGGGCATCGGCGTTATCATGGGGAAAAACAATACCTACCTTGTTGTCACTCTTCTTCTGCTTCATTAAATCCAGCCAAACGGTATTAACCATTTTTTGTTGATCTGCTGTTCCTGCTAAGGTGCTGTCGGAGAGCGGGTGCACATGCTCAGGCATTGTTTTGCCACCTGAGGTAACAAAGTACACCGATTTGGAAAACCATTCAAATCCCATTACCAGGCCGGTTATAGCCAGGAAGATGGCAATCCAGGTCATATAAAAGCCCAGTACATTATGAACATCATAATTTTTCCGGCGCCATTTGGTGGTCGGCTTCCATTTAAACCGGAAACGCTGATTGGCTGCTGCTTTATTTTTGGGCCACCAGAGTATAATACCGGTGATCATCATAACCAGGAAAATAAGCGTTGCAACAGATATGATCATGCGGCCTGTTTGCCCCAGCCAAAGCTCATAATGCCCCATGGTAATTACCCCGAAGAAATCGCTGCTCATATCTTTCACTTTTTGCACCTTACCTGTATAAGGGTTTACAAATATCTGGTAGTACACTTTGTCATCATAGTAATAGGCAAGGGCAGCATCTTTCGTTCCAAGGTATTCCAGGGACACGGTTTGTTTGCCATGGAGATATTTGTCAACAGAGTCTTTAAGCACGGTGGGAGGGAGGTAGGTCTTACCCGGCTCTTCAATAAAGCGGTACTCCTGGGTAGCATGGCTGATCTCTCTTTCAAACGCGAGTATACAGCCTGTAATGCCCAGCCATACTACGATGATGCCCGAGGCGAGACCCAGCCATAAGTGTAGCTTTCCGATAGTTTTCTTAAACGTCATATAGTTTCCTTAAATAAGATTGAGGCTGTCCGGGATTGACAACCTCAATGACACTGATTGATATTAATTACACCTGTCTGCTCCCGTCATTTTTGAAGATTGCTGCTTCAAATTTAAACGGATTAGGCGGATGATTAAAAAGAATAAGTGATCGAGAGTCTTACATTTCTCGGAGGTTCTGCCTGGTAATAATAGGCTTCAGCAGATGTGCTCCAGTCTCCAATCACTGTAGGACTGGCCGAATAAGAACCTGAGAACAGGTATTTGTCCAAAATATTGAAAACATTTAGTGTTATCCTGTATTTATTTTTGGTATAAAAAAATCCTCCGTCAGGGCTGCTGCGGCGCTTATAAGCAACAAGACTATTGCTGCCGGTAATGAATGAATCGCTGTCATAATAAACATTTCGACCGCGAAAGTACCGGCGGCACCCAAAAAACATTTCCGAGATACGGAAAAACTTAGTACGACATGTTTTTATGACTTTTCTATGATAGAACAGCAGCAGGGTTTTGAATAGCCGGTTAGCTGCCTGCTGCTTCAATAGAAGCATCCAGGAAGGTTTCGATGGCGTTGGTTGCATAGCCAAAAAAACGGAAATGCCCGGGATGATTAGATGAAATGATCTTTGTTTTTTCTCTTACCTGTGTCATGCAATAGGTGTTAATGGCCTGTTGCATGGGCAGGGTAATGTACTGTTTGGCTTCGGCAATTTTACCGCTCAGTATAATGAGCTCCGGGTTAAACAGCTGGATAAGGGTGGAAGTGCCTTTGCCGATATTGGCCCCGATATCTGAAAGCAATTGAATAGCATACTGGTCGCCTTTATTGGCGGCGTCAATAATATGGCTGGGCGCCAGCTCCTGTATATCTTTTTTGGAAAGGTTGCCTAGTATAGAGCTGGTGCCGGTGGAGATATCTTTACGGGCAATTTTGGAGAGTGCCAGCCCTGAGGCAACCGTTTCCAGGCATCCGCGTTTGCCGCAATAGCAAAGCTCCCCGTTTTCTACAAAAGGTATATGGCCTATTTCTCCCGAAAAGCCCCAGCTGCCCTGTCTTACCTGGCCATCCATAATAATGCCTAATCCAACACCCCAGTCCATCAGCAGCACCAGTACATTTTGTCTTCCCCTGGCAAGCCCATGCCTGAGTTCGGCCAGCGCGGCGCCTTTCACATCATTCTGAAGTACTACGGGCAGCTTAAGGTCCTGTTCCAGGTCATATTGCAGCGAATGGTCTGCCTGGTCGAGCAGGTAGGTATAGTTTTCTCCCAGGCTCTGCGATGTAAGCCCCGGCATGCCTATGCTGCATCCTACTATCCGGTCCTTCGCGATCTTTACGGAAGCCAGAAGCGATTTCACTGCTTTCCGGATGTTCGCGCAAAAGTCCTTTCGGCTGTTGCCCAAGTGGAGCGTCACATTTTCAATAGCCGTAACGATATTGAAGTTGTTATCTACAATAGCCAGCCTTGTGGCAAATAATTCTACATCAATGCATATAGTAAAAAAAGAATGATCACGCAGTGCATAAAGGTCGGGTCTTCTGCCGCCTATGGAATCTCCTTTGCCTTTCTTTTCAATCCATTTTTCTTTTACCAGGCGCGATAGTATGCCCGACAGCACGGGCGTGCTGATATCAAGGCTTTGGGTTAATGCCGTTACAGGCAGGGGGCCATTGACATGTAAAAGCTTTAAAAGTTTATAGCCGGTTACTGTTTGTTTATCGTTCGGTTTTTTGTAGGTAAGCGGGTTTCGTGCAAGCAGTTGTAGATTCATTTATTAAAATATTTATGATCTTGCAAAACTTTATATAAAAATTTAAAAAACAAAATTATTTAATGAAAAAAATAAATAAAGATGATTTAGTAGTATGTTTTATTTGTTAATATTGTTTTGTTGTTTGGCTGTTCTTAAACCACTTTAAACCTTAGCTTAATGAATGCTCGAAAAATTTTCCGGCTGAATGTCTGCATGGCATTAGCCATTACATTTACCAATTGGGTTTTTGCAAAAGGCGGGTACTATGAAATACCTGCATTTTTATTTCAGCAAACGCTGCTGGATGGAAAGGTCTCCGATGCTACGGGTAAAGCGTTGCCCGGTGTGTCAGTTAAAATCAAAGGAAAAGCCGAAGGCACTGCTACTGATAGCAGCGGGCATTTTTCGATCAGGGCCGTACCCGGCGATATTCGAAATAAGCGCCGTAGGCTATACGGTAAGGGAAGTAGCCGTTACAGGCGCTGCCAGTATAGATATTGTACTGACGGCTACCAGCACTTCCCTTGATGAAGTAGTAGTGGTAGGGTATGGTACGCAAAAGAAATCTGCCATCACCGGTGCGGTGTCTTCCGTTGATGTGAATCGTATCAATAACATACCCGTAACCAATGTGTCGAATGTCCTGGCCGGCCGGGCAGCGGGTGTTACTGTTGTAAACACTTCGGGACTTTCGGGGGCATCTTCACGAATAAGAGTACGCGGCAGCTTTGGCGAGCCGGTTTATGTTATTGATGGGATCATTAAAAACAAAGCAGCTTTTGACGCCCTGGATCCGAATGAGATCGATCAGATGAGCATTTTGAAAGATGCGGCAACTGCTGCAGTTTACGGAGTGCAGGCAGGTAATGGCGTAATGATTATCACCACTAGAAAGGGCGCTGTTGGTAAACCTGTATTTAACTTTCAAACTTCTTACACCACCTCGCGCCCGACTATGACGCCGCTAGCCGATTTAACCGATGCAACCGATCAGTTAATTTATCAAAACAGGGTAACTCAATGGAATAATGAATATAATAACCGGAAAGATCCTTTACCTAATACGCAGCTTATATTTGATTACTTTAAAGATAAAAGCTACAACGCCAATGACTGGATCTGGCGCAATCCCTCTAACCAAAAATACATGTTAAGTGTAAGTGGCGGTAGCGATAAAATTAATTACTATTCGATGGTGAGTTACACCGGAGAAAAAGGGTCTTATATTAATCTTGATTACAAAAAGTTTAATATGCGCAGTAACGTTACTGCCAAATTAAGCAACGCCATATCCCTGAATTTAAACATAGCTGCTGCCCAGCAAAATGCCGACCGGTTTTACTGGCCTTTTTCCGGCGATGATGATTATGACGTAGGTGATTTCTACCGTGTTACATTTAACTGGCCCAAGCTATTCCCGTTTTATTTAAATGAAGATGGTTCTGTAGCCGATGGCATTACTCCATATCCGGTACAACCTGCTATCGGCAGTTTTCAACTTTGGAATGTAATAGATATGGTGCAGGGAAACAGGTATATTAACACACGCAGGCGCCAATTCAATCCTACGCTTACATTAGATATAAAATTAGACCAGCTTGTAAAAGGGCTTTCAACTAAAATAGTGGGTAACTATGAAGCTAACGACTATATGAGAAAGTGGTATATGACCCATCAGAATAATTACAGGTTTATTTCTGCCGATCCTGCTAACAACCCCTACCTGCCTGCCAGGCCGGATCCTAATCAAAGAAACATTTTTACATTCAGCCAGAATCAGCCATTTTTAAGATATAATATTTATACGGGCTGGCAATACCAGTTTGACTGGTATCTGAATTTTGACAGGAAATTTGGCCAGCATGCCGTAAATGCTATGGCTGTTTTTGAGCAGGCAGATAATAAAAGAATCAGCGCTACCGCTACCGGTTTTTCGCCTATTACGGAAATGGACCAGTTTTTTGGCTATTCGCCGGCACTGGGTAATAAAACAGGTGAGGCTGTTGAAAGCATAGATGCCAATATCACACGGCAGGCTTGGATAGGCCGTTTAAATTATAGTTTTGCTAATAAGTACATTGCTGATTTTTCATTTAGATATGATGGAACGGTGTTGGCTGCAAAAGACCAGCGTTGGGGTTTCTTCCCTTCGGCGTCCTTAGCGTGGAGAATATCACAGGAGTCTTTCTTTAAAGAAAATCTGAGTTTTATTAACGAATTAAAACTACGTGCGGGATATGGTACTACAGGTAATCTGGTTGATGTAAACAGCATGATCAACCAGACCAATACCACTATAGGAGCCTTTCTCTACACACCAACATTAACCAACTCTGGCGGTTATGTTTTCGGGAATCAATATTATTTAACCATTGGGCCGGGTCCAACACCTGTACCAGGCATTACGTGGGCTACCAACTATGAAACTAATATAGGACTTGATTTTGCAATGCTTGAGAATCGGTTTACGGGATCGATAGATGCATTTGTAAAAAAACGGGAGAATATATTGGGTGCGCGAACCATTACCCTGCCTGTAACCTATGGGCAGAATTTAGCTCCCGAAAACTATGCAGCCAATTCAACACGTGGTATGGAGCTTGCGCTACAGTGGCAGGATAAAGTTGGGGAATTGTCGTATTCCATCTACGGAAATCTGGGTTATGCGAAAGACCGGTGGGATATCTTAGATCCGGCCAATGCATCCTTCTATCCCGGCCAGCCGCAGGATTTCAGATACCCGGTAGGCCAACCACAAAATAGATTATTTGGGTTTGTAGCTGAAGACCTGATAAGAACCCAGGCGGAACTGGACGCTCTTGTAGCAAGCGGCTACACTACTTATGGAAGAAAACCTTATCTCGGTGCCATAAAGTATAAGGATATCAGGGGCGCTAACTTTTCTGCAACACCTGATGGTAAAATTGACGATAATGATGTAGTGCTTTTAAGCGATAATGGTGCCCCACGCATTAATTATGGCCTTGGCTTTGGCTTAAGCTGGAAGGGAATATCTCTGGATGCCCTTCTTCAGGGGGTAGGGAAGTATGACCGTATGATAAGTAATTTGGATGGCGAGGGTATGCGCCAACATGGTGGCTCTGTGAGGCCGTACTATCCTATTTGGACCGATGATGTATGGACACCCGAAAACCCTGATGCAAAATATCCTCGTCCTATTGGGATCAACTGGTTGGAGTCGGGAACCAACGGTTCCAGCTTTTGGATTCGCAACGGCTCCTACCTGCGTTTACGCAATTTGAACCTGGCGTACAATCTGCCAGGTGCCTGGATTGGTAAAATTGGTCTCACAGGCACGCAGCTTTTCATAAACGGAACCAACCTGTTTACATTCTCCGAAATGAAAGAATTTCATGATCCGGAACAGGCCAACTACGACTCATATCCTGTGATGAAAACCTTTACTATAGGGTTAAATGTTAAGTTTTAATTTGAATTGCTTATTCTAAATAAACAATAATGAAGAAGATATTATTATACAGCTTAATTCTGTTGCTCCTGGCAAGGTGTTCAAAAGTTCTTGATATACCTAACCTGAATGGATACAATCCTGATTTGGTTTTAAATGATCCCAATGTAGCTAATGCATATCTGGGGAATATTTATTCCAACGTTTTCGGCAACTGGAACATTACTCTGGATAACCAGAGCGAGCAGCTGACAGGGGTTCCGTATCCCCTCAATGCAGTAACAACGGTAGCCGCCGGTAATCTGGTTGCTGTTCCTGGTACGGGCAATAACGATTGGAGTACTAATTATAACCGGATACGGCTTATTAACCAAGGTATCATAAATGCGAAACTGGGCGGGCTGAGTGAGCAGGTGAAGAATTCGCTTTTGGCCCAGTTTTATTTTTTAAGAAGTTATGTTTATTTTGGCCTGGTAAAAACCTATGGCGGTGTTCCTTATATTAAGGTGCCCCAGGACAGATATACTGATAGCTTAAATGTGCCGCGTAACACCACCAAAGAGTGTTTCGATTTTGTAATAAGCGATATTGATTCGGCCATAGCCTTATTACCCAGGCGTATTATGCCATCGTCTGCCGATTGGGGTCGTATCGACCGGAATTTTGCTTATGCATTTAAGGCTAAAATATTACTTTACAAAGCCTCGCCACAGTTCAACCCTTCTAACGGATGGGACAATGCCTATTGGGCAGGCGCCTATACTGCTAATAGGGCGGCATACGATACTTTAAGAGCACAGGGATATACTTTGATATCAGATTACGGAGAAATCAGCTTGTCAGAAAGAAATTCGGAAGTTGTGTTCTCCGTTACCAACCAGTTTCCGAATAAAATAGCAGCCTGGGATGTGGGTGCAAGGCCCGGCTCTTTAAGCAGGGGCAATGCCTCGGTTACACCCACCTGGGAAATGATAAAAGCTTTTCCAATGAAAGATGGAAAAAGCTATAATGATCCTACAGGAAAATACTATACTACAGACACGTTACAAAGATACTGGCTGAATAGAGATCCACGCTTTGATAAATCAATCGTATGGAATGCGAAAGTATACCCTGTGGCCGGCACCATAGATGGTTACAGGCAATATACTTCTATAGGCATTGCAGATGTATTGGATAATTTTGGCGTTAACCCCAACTCATCTACCCGTTCGGAAAATAATAACCGGTATTCTGGATTTTTTATTTTAAAGAATTGCAATCTGGCACTTACGCAGGCGCAGGTTCAACAATATGATGTAGACTTTGTATTGATGCGTTTTGCAGAGGTGATGTTAAATTATGCCGAAGCGGCTAATGAAACGGGGCACACCGATGAAGCCTTAGCTATTTTAAAACAAATACGCCAGCGTGCAGGTATTGAGCCAGGCAGTGATGGTAGTTATGGAATAGCTGCCAATAGCCGTGAGCAGGTAAGGCAAGCCATTATGGATGAGAGAGGTATTGAACTTTGTTTCGAAGGGCACCGGTTTAATGATCTTCGCCGTTGGAGAATGTTTAGCGTAATAAATACAAAGGCTAAAAATGGTGTAGAAGCCATTGCTATCAATCCTAACGGTACAGAAATGCCTCTCACTACGGCCAAGCAAAGAGCCCTGGCAAATCAACTGACTGAAACCGATTTTAAGTACAGCCTTCTACAAACACCTCAATCAGGTGTAAGAATTAATACAATACCAGACTCCTATTATTTTGCTCCTATTCAGCAAAGCGTTATTGCTGCTGCCAATAAAATAGAGCAAAACAAAGACTGGGGTGGCACATTTGATCCAACTATTCATTAATCAATTATACATTTTTAAATCATGAGTCATCATTCAAATGAGGCGCGTCGCAGCTTTTTGAAAAAGCTGATGCTTACTTCCGGCGCTGTTGCTGCAGGGAGTTACCTGAGCGCTTCTGAAACTGAGGTAAGAAAGATAATCGGTCTTACACGTAATAACAGTTTTGGCGCTAACGATAATGTTAATGTAGCGCTGATAGGCGCCGGTAGTATGGGCAGCGGCGATCTGAATACTGCATTGCAGGTGCCAGGGGTAAAAATGGTTGCCGCCTGCGATTTGTACACCGGCCGATTAGAGGCCGCTAAAAAGAAATGGGGTAACGAGATCTTCACCACCAAAAGTTATAAAGAGCTATTAAACCGGAAAGATATAGACGCTGTTATTGTGGCTACGCCCGATCACTGGCATCAGCAAATATCGATAGATGCCATGAACGCAGGTAAGCATGTGTATTGCGAAAAACCCATGGTTCACAGCGTAGACGAAGGTCCTGCCGTTATTGCGGCACAAAAGAAGACGGGTAAAGTATTCCAGGTAGGCAGCCAGGGTGTGTCCTCCCTGGGTAATGAGAAAGCCAAAGAATTATTGAAAGCTGGTGCGATTGGCGAGTTGAATTATGCAGAAGGCTTCTGGGCCCGGAGAGATCCGCTCTCTGTATGGCAGTATCCTATCCCTGCCGATGCTTCGGAGCAGACAGTAGACTGGGACGCTTATATTGGTAATACCACTAAAAGGCCGTTCGATAAATTGCGCTTTTTCCGGTGGAGAAATTATAACGATTATGGTACAGGTATGGCCGGCGACCTGTATGTACATTTATTTTCCAGTCTTCATTTTATAACAGATTCATTCGGGCCCGACAGGATCTATTCAACAGGCGGACTTCGTTTCTGGGACGATGGCCGGGAGTGCCCCGATATGCAGCTGGGTGCTTTTGATTATCCCAAAACGGCGGTTCATCCGGCTTTTAATCTATCACTGAGATGCAACTTTGTTGACGGTACCAGTGGTAATACTTACCTGAAGCTGGTAGGTAGCGAAGGCTCTATGGATGTTACCTGGGATAGCGTTACATTAAAGAAGAATAATTTTTCCGATAGCGGAGATCCTTTTCTTCAAAAGCAGAAAGGCTCGGGCGAAGAGCCCCGCAAAAAGATCCTGCCTCCTTTAGTTACCACCTATAAAGCGGAAGAAGGCTATAAAGGCGGTCCTTATGATCATATGGTGAACTTTTTTACGGCTATCCGTAAAGGCAGTAACAAGGGCATTGCTGAAGACGCTGTTTTTGGTTACCGCGCAGCCGCACCTGCTTTGCTTTGTAACGATAGCCTAAGGGAAAGAAAGCCGCTTCAATGGGATCCCGTTAATATGAAAAAACTGTAATCCTCGTCTTTTAAAATAAATACTAATCCGCTCGGCCGCGTCATTGGCCGGGCTTAAAAAATAAACAGATGAAGCTATTCTTATTGAGTGCTATTGCCGTCACTTCAGGTATTATGGTTAATAATGGGCCTGCTCCGGTAAAACCCGTGGAGCATACCAATGCAGCTCCGCCTGCAAAAGGAAAATGGCAAACTTTGTTTGATGGTAAAACCCTGAAAGGCTGGCATGGGTATAATAAGGGTGATGCAAAAGTGAGCAACTGGATCGTTGTTGACGGCGCCCTGGTTTGCCTGGGTGCATCAGCCCATGATACCGGTGGAGATATTGTAACCGATCAGCAATACGAGAATTTTGAGCTGGAATGGGACTGGAAAGTAGATAAGGGCAGCAACAGTGGCGTTATGTACCATGTGGTAGAAGATCCTAAGTTTAAAGGCCCCTATGAAACGGGCCCTGAATACCAGATCATTGACGATGTGAATTTTCCGGGTAAACTGGAAGACTGGCAGCAGGCTGGTGCCGACTATGCCATGCATACGGCCAATGCAGATAAAAAATTAAAGCCGGTGGGGGAGTGGAATCATAGCAGGATTGTTTTTAACAAGGGCAAGGTAGAACATTGGCTCAATGGTAAAAAGATCGTGGCGTTTGAAGCCTGGACCGATGAGTGGCATCAGAAACGTACTACGGGTAAATGGAAGACCTATCCTGATTATGGAAAGGCAAAAAAGGGCTTTATAGCTTTACAGGATCATGGTAACAAAGCTTATTATAAGAATATAAGGGTTAGAGTGCTGTAGCAGTTGCTATGCTGTTGTTAAAAGAATAAGAGGGATGATGCAGTTGCTGTTTTTATCTTAATTTCAATTTTAAAAATTATCCAATAAGATATGGAGCAACCGCAAATTAAGAACAGGTATCAGCATATAAACCTTTTAGGTTTAGCATTGATTGCTATTGCGATGGTGGCAGGCGCCTATGTGCTGGCTGGTGCTTATAAGTATAAGTTCAAAAAGCAGGAAACCATACGTGTTACGGGTAGTGCCGGCAAGGATTTTGTCAGCGACCTTATTGCATGGAATGGTAGTTACAGCCGTAAAGCTTTTGACTTGAAGGAAGCGTATGCTTTGATAAAAACAGATGAGCAGAACGTAAAAAGCTACCTGGTAAGCAAGGGAGTTAAGCCTAATGAAATGATCTTCTCTTCGGTTAAAATTGACAAGCAGTTTGATACTAAATATAACGAGGAGGGACGGGTTACCGGCTCCGAGTTTACGGGTTATAATCTTACACAAAATGTAAAAGTTGAGTCGAAGGATATTCCCAAGGTAGAAGGGCTGGCCCGGGAAATTACCGGGCTGATTGAAACAGGTATTGAGCTGAATTCGCCGGAGCCCTTATACTTTTATACCAAGCTGGCCGACCTGAAGCTGGACCTGTTAGATAAGGCAGCAGAAGATGCGCGTAAAAGAGCTGATATCATTGCTGAGAAAACAGGTGGTAAAATTGTTAGTGTAAGCAAAGCCAATATGGGTATTTTCCAGATCACGGGTCAGAACAGCAATGAAGATTATAGTTATGGCGGCGCCTTTAATACCTCATCTAAAAATAAAACAGCCAGTATAACTGTGAATCTTGAATGCACGGTACGTTAGGTGGTATCTTTTAATGAAGTGATCGACATTGATAAAAGCAAAGCCGGCTCCAATCGGGCCGGCTTTTAAGTATTGACATAGGATAAAAATCGTTGGTTATTTGCGGGTCACGTCATCCCTCAATGATTTGATTTTTGATGTGGGTAAATAGATCTGGAATCCCAGGCCCAGATTGGGTTTAAACGCTACACCATTGTTGCCTGCACCAGTTGTAATATTACCTTTAGCTAATAATTCAAGTGCAATATTTTCATTTACGAAAAAGGCTAAACCTGGTCCGATGCCTGCCTCAAAACCATTGGTCGATCTGCCGCCACCATTAGTGCCGCCAATACCTGCATTAGCTTCTGCAAAAAGACGGGTTTGTTTAGGGGTATTTACCTGTTGGTCTCCGAAATAATAGCGTGCCATGGGGCCCACAAAATAGTTAAAAGCTGGTCCGCGTCCGCGTCCTGCATCCAGTCCCAAACTGATCTGTCCACCAACGGCCAGGTCATCCTGGATAAACCACGCGGCTTTTGGTTCAATCTGGAGGTTGAAGCTTTTTTCATTTGTATTGCCACCCATGCTGGCGATATTACCACCAATCAAATAATAACCTTTCTGTGTTTGTGCTTTTGAAACAATACCAGTCAGGCAGAAAGCTGTTGCCAAGAAGAATATTTTTTTCATAATTACGGTTTTACTGTCAGGGTTTGCAATAACTGTGCCGCAAACAAAAACCCGGTTCGTAAAAACCGGGTTTTATACATAAAAATTGTCTCTTATACACTACGCAAGCTGAGCTACTCTCTTTCTCTCTGTAGGTGCTGCTGCACTTCTTTCTTCTACGCTGCGCTCAAATCTTGTAGCAGTCCACACGTGATCTAACTCAACGCTGTCCATGCTGGCATACCCATCTTTGGTAAGCTTGTTCCAGCTTCTGTCACGATTAAGATCGGTAACGATCTTAGAAGTAGTTTTAGGGTACGCAATCCAAAACTTTGTGTTCTCTTTTAATGAAGGCATCACATCTGTTAAAATACCATTCAGCTGGTTTTCATTTACGGCAAATACCAAGGCAAAGTCAAGTTTTCTTGATCTTAATAATGGTGTCATGTTTTTTGCGAATGAAAGTTTGCTGAACTGTTTTTCGATAGAAGATGGTAAGCCCTGAATTAAAAGATTCTTTTCGTCTGCGTACTGTAGTTTTTCAAAAACTGTTTGAATCATACAACTTGTGGGATTTATTAAAAAATACCAGGCCTTTTACAACCCGATTAATATTTACAAAGCCTCGAAAAGGTTTTGCAAAGGTAACCCAAAAAGTTTGACTATCTTGTATATTTAACAAAAAAGTCATTGATGTTTAATTATCAATGACTTTTATATATTTAAAAATTATTTTGTTATCTGCTCACCGGTTTGTAATATTTCAAGGCTTCCGGCATATATTTCTGGAGTTGTTCAATCCTTCTTTCGGGACCGGGGTGGGTGCTTAAAAACTCAGGAGTGCCACCACTTCCGGCCTTTGCCTGCATTCGTTGCCAAAGACCAATGGCTTCCTGTGGATTATAACCCGCCATCGCAGCCCATATCATGCCGTAACGGTCGGCCTCTAATTCCTGCTTTCTTCCAAAAGCCATAATACCTACCTGTGAGCCTAAACCTACAGCAGTTCCGAATATATTGCGCATTGCTGCTGAACTTTTGTTGGCCATAAAGGCATCCAGAATGCTTCCGCCGTATTGTGCGGCAATGGTTTGGCTCATACGCTCATTGGTATGACCAAATAACGCGTGAGACACTTCATGGCCCATTACATTAGCCAAAGCAGCCTCATTTTGGGTAATCGGCAATAAGCCGGTGTACACTACAATCTTTCCACCAGGCATGCACCAGGCATTAGCCTCGTTGCTTTGTACCAGCTTGGTTTCCCATTGGTAGCCCTGCAGGTCCTGGCTCATATTGTTCTGTTTAAAAAACTGGGTAACTGCCGCTACGATACGCTGGCCTACCCGGTTTACCATTTCTGCGTCTCTGTTATTAGAATTGGAGGGCACTACTTTGGCGCCTGATAAAAATGACTGGTATTCGCCTACAGCCATTTGCTGTAACTGCGACTCCGGTAATAATTTAAACTGGCTTCTGCCGGTAACCGCATTTGTTGAACAGGACACTGCTATGGCAGCCACTGCAAAAAGACTTAATACTTTCTTTATCATTGGTTTTGGATTTAAAATTAATCTTCATAGTACTATACGCAATCATTATACCAAACCAGTTTGGCAGAAGCATATAATATGGTATGGGTGGAATAGAAGTACTAAGAGTCCTGGTCTTTTTGGCGTCTGCGATCCCTCTTTTTAAAAATAGGCACTTTGCTTTCGCCGCCTTTTATAATACGCCCGATGTTCTTTTGATGAGTAAGAATTACGAGTAAGGCTACCGTAACCGCAAACCCTCGATAAATATGGTTGTCTACATTAAATATCACCAATATAAATACCGGGAAGGCAACACTTGCCAATATAGAGCTTAATGAAACAAATCTTGTAAGATATAAAACCAGCAGGAATACACCCGAGCAGGCCAGGGCGGTCCACGGTGAAATGCCAATTACCAGCCCAAAGAGTGTTGCAACACCCTTGCCGCCTTTAAAATCAGCCCAGACAGGAAAGATGTGCCCGATAACTGCAGCAATACCCAGGATCAACTGCATGTTCAATAAAGCTATTTCGGAGTTGAATTCGGGTAGCAAGGTCGCCAGCTTTACTGAAAAAAAGCCTTTTAGCACATCGCAGATCATTACAAAAGAACCCCAACGCGGCCCCAATATGCGAAAAGTATTGGTTGCTCCTGCGTTACCACTTCCGTAATCACGAATGTCGATACCAAAAAATCCTTTGCTCACCCAAACAGATGTCGGAATGCTGCCCAGGCAGTACGCACATAAAACTAGTAGAATTTCCTGCATTATTTATCCGTTATATGGAGCAATGAATCTCAAATATAGTGTATATATCAATATCTATCTGTTCTTTATGACACCAAAGTAATCCACAGCGGGGAAATATATTTCCTCACATTCTCTGTAAAACTTCGGCACAAATATACATGGCTTTGGCCAGAATCCGCTATCAAAAACAGGGCGTGGCCTCGTTGGTTACCAGTTTACAGCTAATAATATTGAACTTTGAGGAGCTGATTGTCATTTATTTACGATTTGAAATCTTTGTTGCCGCTACCTCAAGGCAGCCGCAACAGCAGCATGTTTTAGCATATTGCTAACGATGTTGGGGTCTTGTAATGCTATAGGTCAAAGGCAAAGAGCGAATGTCCTTCAACATTTTTATGGTTTTTGGAAATTCAGGCAGAGCCAGTTGTTCCTGGCATTCTTTTCAACCAACGCAAGCCCGTTGCTTTCAGCAGCATTTTTAATGGTATCCAGGTCTTCTTCCAATATGCCGCTCAGGATCAACTGGCCACCTGGATTAAGCTGCAATGACAGGTCTTTCATATTGTCCAGCAATACATTCCGGTTGATATTGGCCAATATAATGTCAAAGCTTTCACCCATAATCGCCGAATCGGATTGTATTAAATGAATGCCGCCAGCATTGTTTCGTTCGAAGTTTTCGCGGGCATTCAGAATGCTCCACTCGTCGATATCGTTGGCATAAATGCTTTGGGCGCCCAGCTGATGCGCCAGAATGGCTAATACACCTGTCCCGGTACCAAAATCAAAAACCGATTTTCCGGGGAAGGATATCTTTTGCATTTGCTGCATCATGAGGTGGGTAGTGGCATGATGACCGGTTCCAAAACTCATTTTAGGGGTGATCACGATCTCGTGCTGCACCTGCTGCAGCGGCTCGTGGAAAGAGGCCCGTATGCCTACGAAATCATCCACAATTACCGGGCTGAAATTAGATTCCCATACTGCATTCCAGTTTTGCGGTGCTATTTCCTCCGTTTCGTATTGTAGCTGATAGTTCGATACAAGTTCGGTGATCTCGTCCTGGTTATAATTTTCCTTCAGGAAGATTACTTTCAGCCCGTTGTCTGTTTCTTCAAATCCCTCGGCAGTATTTTGGAGTTCTGCAATAATGATGTCCGTAATGTCTGACGGCACATTCCTAAAACTAAGTACAATATGCATTTTATGTTTTGATTATTAACTGTTTTCTATCAACCGGGTAACTGTGTAGATCAATAGTCCAACCAACCCGCCTACCAGCGTTCCGTTAATGCGGATAAATTGAAGGTCTTTACCTACTTCCAGCTCCAGTTTATTACTGAGCTCTTTTCCCTGCCAGTTGCCCACGGTATTGCTGATAAGATCACCTACTTTGGACGTGTTTTTCAGGATATATTTATAGGCCGTCTTTTGGATCCACTTGTTTATTTTCTGCTGAAAGGCCGGGTCGTTCTTCAGGTTGGCTGCCATTTCCCGGATCGTTTTCTGAAGGTAAAGCTGGATGGAAGATTCCTGGCCCTCCAGGTCGCTGATGATGGCAGTTTGTAAATGTTTCCAGACTGAAGAAGCATATTGGTGAATTTTCTCCCCGCTCAACAGGCTGTTTTTAATGTCTTCCAGTTCTGCCTGCCAGGCCGGGCTGGTTCTGATATCGTCGATAAAACGGACCAGTTGCTGGTTGACTTCCTGTCTTACTTTATGGTTGGGATCCTGGTCTATCTCCGACAGGTAATTGGCCAGTCCTTTGGTTATCTTGGTAGCAATAAGGTTGTCCACAAAGCCGGGTATGAGAAAATGGCTTTCTTTTTTTACCCTTTCGCGCACCATTGTTTCGTTCTCTATTACATAGTTGCGCAGTTTGGTTACCAGGTAGCTTAAAATACGAGCCTGATCTCCTCTTTCCATTATAATATCAAGCCCCGATGCCAGGGCGTTATTGAGCCTGATTTCTTTGAGTAATTTTTGCGATTGATTGGTTATGAACTGGGTGACCATGCGGTCATTGGCCTTCCTTACTACATTTTTTAAGATACCGGAGATTTCTGTAACTAAAAGCGTGAGGTTTTTAGGATTATCCAACCACTGTATCAGCAAATTGCTGACCTGCAACTTTTCGATATAAGGTCTTATGGTAGGGGCGTTCAGGAAATTAGTAACCACAAACCCGCCCAGGTTGTCGCCAATATTCTTTTTTTTATTTTCTATCAGGTTGGTGTGAGGAATACGAATGCCCAACGGGTGGTGAAATAAAGCCGTTACTGCAAACCAATCGGCCAGGGCGCCCACCATGGCAGCTTCTGCAAAGGCTTTGACATAGCCCAGCCATATATCATCCCTTGTTTTCAGCAGCCAGGTAGATAATACATATACCATGGTCATCAGCACGAAAAGCCCTGTGGCAATAGCCTTATGTTTTCTCAGCTGTTGTGCTTTAATAATATCGTTCAATGGTTCAGGCATGCTGTGTTTTCTGCCTGATATCGTTAAAGATCATCACGGCATGTTCCCTTGAATTTTCAATAAACAGGCGGTGGGTATTCATGCCGCCACAGATAACACCAGCAAGATAAATGCCGGGAATATTTGTTTCATGTGTATCGGGATTAAGAATCGGGGATCGTACATCGTCCTTACTTAACTCGATGCCTGTCTTTTCCAGGAAACCAAGGTTAGGCTGATAACCCGTGGCTGCAATAACCCAGTCGTTCTTCAAGGTTACCAGCCCTTCAGCGGTATTAATATCTACTTCATCTTCGCGAATGGCTTTCAATGAGGCGTTAAAATAGGCCTTAATAGAGCCCTCTTTGATCCTGTTCTCGATATCCGGCTTTACCCAGTACTTTACTCTTGAGCCAATGGCATCTCCCTTCACTACCATGGTTACACGGGCGCCTTTGCGGAAGGTTTCCAGGGCCGCGTCTACAGCCGAGTTCATGGCACCTACCACTACTACGTCCTGGAAGGCATAAAA
>JBCNOR010000080.1:0-12086 GCA_039593785.1 Niabella sp.
GTTATTTTGGTAGGTTCTGAAAACGGGAGCACTTTTAAATTTGCCGATGCTATTTACACGCAGCTGATCAGGCATGGTGAAAAAGTATTTTTAACCGACCTCTCTAATTTCACAACATTCCCCAATGCCTGGCACCTGGTGATTATGACCAGCACTTATGGCCAGGGTGATGCTCCCTCCAATGCGAAGAGACTGGCGGATAGAATCAAACAATACTCCCAAAACCAAAACATTCAATATTCTATTGTTGGTTTCGGATCCAGAAGTTATAGCCGGTTTTGTCAATTTGCATTGGATATAGAAAAGCTATTGCAAAACACCACCTGGGCTACTGAACTCCTACCCGTTTACACCGTGAACGATAAATCGCCCCAGGACCTTAGTGACTGGATGACGGAATGGACCCGCAAAACTGGCTTTACAATGATGATGCCGCGTGAATTGCTCCAGCCGAATACCGCTGAATTGAAAAACCTTTCGGTAGCCAGCCGCACCAAGCCGGATGAAGACGCCAGTTTTATCATCCGGTTTAAGTCATCAAAATTAAAACACGTTGCATCGGGCGACTTACTGGCCATCTACCCTAAAAACGACCATCGTGAGCGGCTGTATTCAATCGGGAAGGTGGGTAAAAACATTCAGCTAAGCGTGAAGCTTCACGAGCATGGTTTAGGTTCTTCTTTCCTGCATAACCTGCAACAAGGCGACATCATTAAAGCCAAACTGGTTAAAAACCGGCATTTCCGTTTTCCTCAGAAAGCAAAAAAAATCATCATGGTATCCAACGGAACGGGCATTGCACCCTTCTTAGGTATGATCAGTGAAAATCGCGGGAAAATTCCCATTCAGCTTTATTGTGGGTTTCGAAAGCGGTCTTCTTTTTCTTTGTATGAACCATTTTTAAACGAACAGTTGAGCAAGGGGAACCTCGCCGCGCTGGACCTGGTATTATCGCGTGAAGCGGAAAAGGAATATGTAAGTCATCGTTTATTAACAAATAGTAACTCCGTTTTACAAGCCTTAAAAAACGGCAGTGTGATCATGATCTGCGGTTCTTTATCCATGCAGAATGACGTACTAAAGGTTCTCGAAGATATTTGTGAAGATAACCTAAGCACAGAAGCCTTACTTAAGCAGGGCAGGATTTTGACGGACTGTTATTAATGAGGAACCCCGAAGAAGCGCTAATTAAATAATCAAGCGTGTTCGGAAAAATTCCCCGAAAAAGTGGAGTTATTTTTCTCAAGGTTACTTTATTATTATATATCTATTCTTCGTCGTTATTTCTCAAAGCATGTTAACCGCGGAGAACGTGAGAAAAGAGATAACGCAAAGCGGTTAAGTATAAGATAGACACCAGTTATTTCATAAAAATTGTACTATACCTCTGCGTACTCATTTCCCTGCGGTGTATTAACCACGAGTAAGGAAGAAACAGGGGTGATGCAGAAATATTAAATATAAAAAGGGCAAAGAGGAAACGGTTCTTACGACCGGGATAATACTATCTTTTGTAATTCGGGTGTATCCTTTTACAGATATTGAATTGACTGACAGTACCTGAAAATTATTTACCTTTAGCCGCATCGGTATTTTAATAGCCCAATACAATAGCCCTCAACCTCACCTATTTTATTCGCTATCTACCGTCTAATTCTATAAAAAAATTTAGCGTTTATGAGTAATTCTCTAACCTTGTCTCGTACATTTTTTGTTCTTTTTTTTGTTTTTACACTCCCGGCCGTAGCATGGGCGCAGGCACCTTTTATACAATGGAAAGCGGCTATTGGCGGTAGCGGGGGAGACATAGCTACTACCGTACA
Source organism: Niabella sp. (assembly GCA_039593785.1). Lineage (GTDB taxonomy): Bacteria > Bacteroidota > Bacteroidia > Chitinophagales > Chitinophagaceae > Niabella. The sequence continues at coordinate 1,824 of JBCNOR010000080.1, forward strand.
GGCCACCTCCGACGGAGGTTATGTGGTAGGCGGATTTAGTTCATCAAGCGATGGCGATGCTTCCGCCGGCCCCGGCAGTACCGATTACTGGCTTGTAAAACTAAGCAGCGCAGGAAATATTCAATGGGAAAACAAATTTGGGGGTACCAGCGGGGACTTTGCTTATGCCAGCGCAATAGCTCCCGATGGCGGATATGTAATAGCAGGATATACGCTGTCTACTGATGGCGACGTATCCGGCACCCATGGCAACAGGGATGCCTGGGTAATTAAGGTTAGTAATGGAGGTTCCCTTTTGTGGCAAAAAGCACTGGGTGGTTCCGAAGCTGATCATGCCAATGCGGTGGTGGCTACAGCAGATGGGGGATTTATTGTAGCAGGCCGCACCCTGTCTTCCGATGGGGATATTTTGGAAAACAAAGGAGGAGACGATGCATGGCTCATAAAACTGGATGGGAACGGAAATGTAGTATGGCAGAAAACCTATGGAGGATCTGGAAATGACGTAGCAAATGCAATTATTACTACCCCCGATGGCGGATATGTTTTTACAGGCTATACCGACTCCAACAACGGGGATGTGACCGTTAATCATGGCAGCTACGATGTCTGGGTAGTTAAAATTAACGGCACGGGCACCATTCAATGGCAAAGCGTATTGGGAGGCACCAGTTATGAATTTGGAAGATCCATTATACCGGCTGCCGGAGGCGGCTATATAGTAGCCGGGCAAACGTTTTCTAATGATGGAGACGTATCAGGTAATCACGGAAGCGATGACTTCTGGATGATAAAGATCAATGAGACCGGAGTATTGCAATGGCAACGCACCTATGGAGGAACCAGCACAGACGCCGCCTACACCGTATCGGCTGCCTCTGATGGCGGTTACCTATTGGGAGGTCGAACTAACTCCGTAAACGGCAATGTGACCGGGAATCATGGGGGAACTGATTACTGGCTGGTAAAAACAGATAATACAGGAAATATGCAATGGCAAAAAACCTATGGCGGATCGGCCAGCGATAATCTTTTTGCTACCCTCGCGCTTAGCGGCGATCAATATATTGTGGCTGGAGAAACCCAATCAACAGATGGCGATGTAACCGGGAATCACGGGGCGGGAGATTTCTGGATATTGGAATTGGGACCCACTGAAGGGCTACCGGTAACCTTCGGTGAGATTAAAGCATGGGCAAATGGTGATCAGTGGAAGGTTCAATGGGAAACCTTAAACGAAACCAATTGCTCGCATTTTAACGTGGAAGCATCTTTGGATGGGACAAATTTTCACAAAATAGGTACCATCAATAGCAAATCAACGAATGGCAATGCCGATCATTTATTGCAATACGAACTTACAGCTACCGCTCATACATTTGCTGCGGCTTCATTAGGCATTTTATGCTTATTGGCGGGATTCAGTAAAAAAAGACGGCTGGCTTTACTGATGAGCACCATTTTCCTGTTGAGCTTCGTGGCCTGTAATAAATCCGGCAATGGGGTCATCGACAAAGAAAACAAAATATTTATACGGATTGCGCAGGTGGATAAAGACAATACCCTGCATTACTCCCGGACGGTTGTAGTTGTAAAACAATAATCTACTAAAGGTAAATAGACAGGTACAATAAAATAACCAGTAATAAGAGTGATGGATGTGGATTTCCGTCACTCTTATTCGTTTAACAACATTATTTTTGGTGATAATATAGTTCCAAAGGTAGGTGCTGCATAAAGCAACCAGGCGAGGACGACAAATAAGAACCTGCGTTCTATATATAATCATCACAGTTAATGATACGCTTATTTTTTTTACTGGCTTTAGTTGTAATGGCAGGAGGCGATAGCTTTTCGCAGGTTAAGCGCACCCGCGATGCCTTCCTGATGGGAGGGCGTTTTGACATTACTATAGTAGCTAAAGACTCGATCACTGCCGAGCAATCTATCGATACCGTTATAGCAGAAATATCCAGGATCGAATACCTGATCTCCGACTGGAAGCCTGAAACCCAGGTATCAAGGGTAAACCAGAATGCAGGTATCCGGCCGGTGAAAGTAGACCGGGAAGTGCTGGAGCTCACCCAACGAGCCCTTAAAATATCTGAATTGACTCACGGGGCTTTCGACATCAGCTTTGCGGCTATGGAAAAAATATGGAAGTTTGACGGCTCTATGACCACCATGCCATCGCCGGAGGCCGTTCAAAAAGCCCGGCAAAAAGTGGGTTATAAAAATATAATTATTAATAAAGACAGCTCTACCATCTTCTTAAAATTGCCGGGTATGAAAATTGGCTTTGGCGCATTGGGCGAAGGTTATGCGGCAGATAAATGCAGGAACATGATGGTGGCAAAAGGTATTACTGCCGGCCTGATCAATGCAACCGGGGATATACAGGCCTGGGGCAAACAACCCAATGGCAAGCCCTGGCGTATCGGCATTAATGACCCTTTTAAAAGTAACGACCTGGTAGGAGCTATTGCCATTAATGGCGCTATTACTACATCGGGCAGTTATGAAAAATACGCCCTTATCGATGGTAAACGTTACGCCCATATCATCAACCCGGCAACCGGCTATCCGGCAACAGGCCTTACCAGCGTGACCATTACAGGGCCTGGTGCAGAAATGGCCAATGCCTTTAGTACTTCCATTATGGTGTTGGGGAAAGACGCGGGGTTAAAATTACTAAAGCAGTTCCCCGAGTACAAGGCCTTTATGATCACTGACACGGGGCAATACATTACCAGTCCCGGTTTTAAGATCGAAAAGATACGCCGCTAGTTTACCTGGTGCTGCAACTCTGTTAGTTGCCGATAACCGGTAATATTACTTCTCGACACAGGCACCTGCTGATCCATCAACTCAACAGAAAGCTTTAGCCCCTGCGCATTACCATCTACCCGGGCTACCCGCTGTACATTTACCAACCAGCTGCGATGGCTACGAAACATATAAGCGGCACCGCTCACCTGGTCTGCAATATTGCTAAGCGTATTCCGCAGCAAAGTGCTATGCAACTGTTGATCTTCTTTCCAAAAAACATTTACGTAATTGTCCAGGGCCTGAACCGCCAGTAAATTTTCATGAGCCAGCTCCAGTTTTTCTCCCTGGTTTTCACCTGTCAATATAATGGATCCGTTGCCATCTGGTAAAGGCTTTGTAAAATTCTGATGTGCAATATTTCCTGAAGTGGTAGCACTATCTGAACCCGCATCAGGAATTACCGTTTGCTGTTGCACCAATTGAGACAACCTTGTAGCCGTTTTAAGGTTATATCTCAAATGCTGGTTGTAAGCAATAAGTTCTGCTACGGCTACTGGCAATACGCCCAACATCAACACCCATTTTAACATCACCAGCCACCACCAGAGTGGCAAGGTCATTTGGTGCATTAACTGCGTAACATACACATTAAGCAGGGCAATAAGAACCATCAGCAAAACATTCCAGGCAATCTGCTTACCAAGCGTCCACTTTTCCTCATCCAGTTTCGGGATGATCCAACTACTAAATATCCATCCGCCGGTTAAAATAACAGCTGCGGTAGCAGCGCCATACACCAGGGTTACATATAATAATTTTTTGGCATCAAACAAGTTGAGGCTAAATGGCTGAAAAAAGAAAAGAAACAGGAACACAAACAAGCCAAATCCGAATCCGCGTAACCGGTACCATTTCCAGGTGTTGATAGGAAAAGGCTCACTTAGTATTTTCCGATGCATGATTTTTTCGAGGGTTATTGAGAGAACAATTTTCTATACAGCGATAACAAAGCTATTAATTATGAGGGATTTGACCGCACCGTTCGTCCCAAAATGTCATTTACCCCTTATTGCTTGCTATCTGCCCCTAAAAAGAACCGGGCGATTATAGGGAAATTAGTTTTGCGGGAATCAAAAAAATCACTCCAAAAACAAAACAATGATGTGGCCCGGAAAGCTAAAAAGAAAAACATATTTACTATTGCTAATATTTGTATCAGTGGCTCTTGTTACGCATGGCCAGGCGCAATATCAAACCCTGAGAGGCAGGATTGTTGACCAGCAATCTAAAAAGGGGTTGGCCCAGGTATCCGTTCAGATTGCAGGTACCAATCTTGGTGCTGCCACCGACAGTCTTGGTTATTTTTTTATAAATGGCGTACCTCTTGGACGTGTAGGTTTGGAAACCAGTCATATTGGTTATGAGCCTGCGCGCCTGTTCAACATCGTTGTGGAAGCGGGCAAGGAAGCGATCGTTACTATTGAATTGCTCGAAAAAATAGGCGTATCGGAAGAAGCGGTGCTGGTTACCGGCAGGCGTGAAAAGCTGGCCACTCGGCAAATGGCTACTGTAAGCGCCACGGAATTTAACGCGGAAGACACACGGCGTTTTGCAGGCAGTCGCAATGATGTGGCCCGCATGGCTTCCAATTTTGCCGGGGTTAACAGCCTGAATGATGGTAGCAACGACATCATTATTCGCGGTAACTCACCACTTGGTTTACTATGGCGTTTGGAAGGTGTGGACATTCCTAATCCCAACCACTTTGGCAGCCTGGGCGCCACCGGTGGCCCTGTAGGCATGCTGAATAATAATGTTATCGGGCAATCTACCTTTTACACAGGCGCTTTCCCGGCCCAGTTTGGAAATGCTACGGCCGGGGCTTTTGACCTGAGCCTGCGAAGCGGTAATAACAACAAAAGAGAATTTACGGGCCAGATCGGCTTTAATGGTCTTGAGCTGGGCGCCGAAGGTCCGTTCAATAAAAAAAGCAAAGCCGCTTATCTTGTTTATTACCGGTATAGTATTCCCGGACTGATCAGCTCATTAGGTGTGGATGTGGGCACCGGTGCTGCCGTTCCGGCTTACCAGGATATTAGCTTTAAAGTTGATCTGCCTACAAAAAAAGCCGGGCAATTCACGCTGTTTGGAATGGGAGGTACCAGCCATATCGATTTTAAAGGAGATTTGAAAGACACTGCCAATTTTTATAATGATCCCTACAGCAATCTATATAACGGCACTAAGATGGGTGTTGCCGGCATCAAACATACTTACTTCTTTAACAGCACTACGTTCTACACTTTAACGGTAGCTGCTACCGGAACCAATGTAACAACAAGACAGGATTCGCTGGACGCGGAGCGCCTGGCCCATAAAAACTTCAGGCAAAATGGCAATGAGTGGCGATACCTGGCCAGTTTGGTGGTCAATAAAAAGTTTTCGGCCAGCGACAGGCTCACTGCCGGCATTACAGCCGATCGGCTGCACTATAGTTATAGCGACAGTATGCGTAATGCCGATTACGGTTTTATTCCTTTTGCGGTTGAAAAAAACCATACACAGCTATTACGCGGCTTTGCACAATGGCAGCACCGTTTTAGTTCGCGGCTTACACTGAATACAGGTGTATACAGTCAATACCTGGCGCTCAATAACAACACTTCAATAGAAGGCCGGTTAGGTCTCCGGTATGCGCTTCCGGCGGCTGGCGCTATTACACTGGCCTATGGTAAACACAGCCAGATGCAGTCACTTATGAGCTATTTCCACGAAACCCGGGTAGGCGACCAATATATACAAACCAACCGCGATCTGGATTTTACCCAAAGTCATCATATGGTGGCCGGCTGGGAAAAAGCTTTAAAAAATAACTGGAAGTATAAACTGGAAGCCTATACCCAATTGTTACGCAAAGTACCTGTAGAAAAAAGACTATCTGACTGGTCGGCACTTAATATAGGAGCCGGGTACGGATCCGGACTGGAAGACAGCCTGGTCAATAAGGGAACAGGCGCCAATTATGGCCTGGAATTAACGGTGGAAAGACCTTTTGCAGAAGGATATTACGCATTGGCAACCGTTTCTGTGTTTGATTCGAAATATAAAGGAAGCAATGGCGTAGCGCACAATACCGTATTTAACGGTAACTATGTAGTCAACGCCCTGGCAGGAAAAGAATGGAACATTGCCGGGATGCATACCATTGGCGCTGACCTGAAAGTGGTTACCGCGGGCGGCAGAAGGTTCACTCCTATCGATGAAGCGGCTTCAAAAGCTGCGGGCAGGGTTATTTATTATGAGTCCCGGTCGTTTGAGGAAAAAACACGGGCTTATTTCCGCCTCGATTTCAAGCTTACTTACCGCATGAACAATAAAGGATTTATGCAGGAGTTTTTTGTAGACTTTCAGAACGTAACCAATCATAAAAACATATTTAATCAATGGTACGACAGTCGTTCGGGTAAGATCCGGACCCAGAACCAGCTGGGCTTCTGGCCTAATTTTAATTACCGGATACAGTTTTAACCAATAGCATACAAAACCCCGGAAGCGTTTATACTTCCGGGGCTTACTATTTTCCAGTTACAGATCTATCTGTTACCGTTTCGCAACATCGCTTCCGTTCACCAGCGTCTTATCTACTTTAATATTATTGCCGCCCAAAACTTTGAGGAATAATTTGGTGTCTGTTGGATAAACGGCTTTATTGATTTCAATATTCTTACTGTTATTTACCAATACCACCGGGTCTTTTTGTTTGCTTTCAAATTTCACATGGTCCAGCACAATCCCGTCAGCTAAAATCAGTTCGGCGCCAATATCGGTAATCAATGTAGTGTTTTTTATACGGATATTTTGTATGGCTGCCTCGGGTAGTCCACGCACAAAAATGCCTTTCTTTGCACCATCACAAACAATATTTTCAAACTCCATATCCCTGAAAACAGGTGTACCTTCTCCAAAAGTGGTATCTATTTTTCTCACGCCATCTGTGGCAAATGTTACCGCGTAATGCATATCAAAGAAGATAGCTTCCTGGTCTATATTGCGCATCTGGATATTGCGGGCATAAATCTTTTCTACCACACCGCCGCGGCCACGTGCCGATTTGAACCTTAGTCCCTTATCGGTTCCAATAAAAAGGCAGTTCTCAATGAAGATATTCCTGGTACCACCGCTCATTTCGCTGCCTACTACTACTCCACCATGCCCTTTATACACCAGGTTGTTCCTGATGATTCCGTTCTGAGTAGGCATGCCGCGTTGGCGTCCTTCTTCATCTTTGCCCGACTTGATACAGATAGCATCGTCTCCCACATCAAATACACAATCTTCCACGATGAAGTTTTTGCAGGACTCTATATCAAGCCCGTCGCCGTTATGCGAATACTCAGGATTTTTCACCGTTACATTCCTGATGATCAGGTCCTCGCTCATCAAAGGATGCAGGTTCCAGGCGCCCGAATTCTGGAACGTAACGCCTTCCAGCAAAATGCGCTTACATTGAGTCAATACCAGCAGGTTGGGTCTTAAAAAGTCTTTCATGTCGGCGTAATCGCTTAAAGGCTTGCCTGGTTCCAGCAACATACTGCGTTTGGTTTCGCTGGCTACTTTAAACTGCTCTGAAGGATACCATTTTTTACCATCGGTGCTAATAACACCGCCTGATTTAACCCTGGCGTTCCAAAAAGATTCGGTAACACCAGATTTGGTCAGGCCTCTCCATATATCACCATTGCCATCAATTACGCCGCCGCCGGTTATTGCAATATTTTCTGCATTTTTAGCCCATATCGGCGACTGGTTACGTGCTGAGCTTCTGCCCTCATAACTCCCTGCTACTATCTCATACTTTGTTTTGTCATTGGTAAACAGCAGCATCGCGCCTTTTTGAACATACAGGTTTACATTGCTTTTCAGCTCCAGCGGGCCCGTAAGCCATATCCCAAATGGCACTACCACAACACCGCCTCCGTTGGCATTGCAGGCCTTAATAGCTTTGCTAATGCTTTCCGTATTTAATACCGTTCCATTAGACACAGCGCCATACTTTACAATATTAAAGCTGTCTTTTTTGAACGAGGTTTGCTTTACTTCAGGTAGCTTACTCCAGCTAAACTGCGCATGAACTGTTGTAGAAAAAGCAGCAAGGGTTAGGGCTGCAACAATGTTTTTGATCATTTCACTTTATTTGTTAAGAAAAACCGGAATCGGTTTCAATCGACGATAGCTATGGCAACCAACCGGAATTGTCTCAAAAATAAACGATTCGGAGGCTACAGCTTTTACAAAAAACGCAATCGATTGCGAAGCAGTCATTTCGATATCTGCCCAAAAGCAACGGGTATACGACCAGTTAATACACATCCGGCGCGCAAGCCCTATCCCGCTATGTAAATAAGCTGGCGGTTATACCTGATTGATTCTGAATATTCTTATCTTTCGGGCATACTTTTTGAAATTGTTCTTGTCTTAAAAAATAAAAAATGAAACAACTATTTATAATTGCTGCTATTGCCGCATTTTCTTTTACAGCCTGTAAGTCTAAGTCGACTGAAACAGGAGAAGCGCCGGCCACTGCCAGCCAGTATTATGAAAAGGTAGCAGAATTGGAGGAAACCATGTCTGAGCCGCTGTTAACAACCGAAGCTGCCATAAAAGCAAGGGGCGATAAAAAAGATTTTGAAGGAATTGCCCGGTCTGCCAAAGCGATGGAAGATACCGTTGATCTCAGGATCAATGCATTGAAGAAACTGGAGCCTGTTGGAAAAGGTGGTGAAGATTTTAAGCTGATCGCTACCCGCTATTTCGAATATATCAAAAGCATTTATACTACCTATAAAAAAATAGGTGAGGCGAAAACCGAAGAGGAAAGGATGAAAGGCGCTGATGAAATGGCCAATATCATCAACGGCCAGGCTGCTGTGATGGCTAACCTGCAATCGGCACAGGCAAAATTTGCAGCTGACAACAGGTTTGCGATCAATCAATAAATGTCCTATCCTGCAATAAATAAATTTGCAAGCGGCTTCAGCCGCTTTTTTTATTGAAAGATTTTCCGTTTCTCGTAAATAGCTTGCCTGATCATGTGTATAATTTCGCCGTTCATTTTTTAAAAACCGGTGATGATTACAAACGGCAAAGCCCCAAAGAAAAAGAAACAACGCAGCTTATTTTACCGTATTGCTGCCTGGCTGCATCTTTGGCTGGGATTAATTACAGGCGCCATCATGGTGGTTGTGTGTCTCTGCGCCTGCATTTGGGTATTTAACGAAGAGATTACCGGTTTACTGGAACCGGAAACCAAAATAGCCTATCGCAATGAAGCGGTAATACCCCCTTCACGCCTGATGGCAATTGCAGATTCTTTATACCCGGGTAAAAAAGTAGGTTACGCTACTTACAAACAAGGCAACGCCATTTATCTCTCTTTGGGTGAAGGCAGAAAAGGCAATACAATACTTAGAATCAATCCTTACACCGGGCAGGTGATCAGCAGCAAAGAACATAAAGAAGGAGAATCAGATTTCTTCCGGTTTATATTAAATGGTCACCGCTTTTTATGGTTGCCTTATGAAATAGGCCGGCCCGTCGTTAATTACAGCACGCTGATATTTGTAATCATACTAATCAGCGGTATGGTGCTCTGGTGGCCCCGTCGTTGGACCAAAGCCGCCAAGCAACAGGCTTTCACCATTAAAACCAAAGCTTCTTTTAAAAGAGTAAACTACGACCTGCACAATGTATTAGGATTTTATTCGTTGATTGTGTTGGCCATCATGGCACTTACGGGCATGGTATATGGCATTAAATGGTACAGTAACGGCTTGTACTGGGTAACTTCGGGAGGTGACAGATTGCCCGAAGTTAAAGCTGCTACTTCCGACTCCTTACAAGCCGGTAAATTTTATACGCCTGCCGCTATCATGGATAAAACCTGGAGCGAAGTGGCGGCCGCCCATCCGGAAGCTGAAGGCTTCTATTACAATTTTGCAGATACTGCAAAGCCCAAAAGTGCTATCAATATCAGCGTATACCCTACGGCCGGAAAATACTATAATCGTTACAGCTTTGTATTTGATCAACATACAGGTAAACCTCTCGAAGGCAATAACCCCGTTTACGACAAAAACTATGAAGAAGCTTCGGGAGCAGCCAAACTGCGAAGAATGAATTATGATCTGCATGTAGGCTCCATCCTGGGTTTACCGGGGAAGATACTGGCATTCTTCGGTGCGTTAATTGGCGCCAGCCTGCCTGTTACCGGCTTTTTGGTATGGTGGGGTAAGCGTAAAAAGAAAAAGAAACCGGTAGCGCAGAAGGCCTCTCAACCTAAAATAGCCAGTATTAAAGTGGCGCAGCAGGAAACGGTAAGCTTGTAAGCAAATAATAAATGGGTGTAACTGAAGGACTGATATATACTATCGGTCCTTTTTTTAATAGCATTTTATGTTTTTTCCGGATTAAGGCAATCTATTTCCGCATATCGTA
>JBCNOR010000081.1:0-11951 GCA_039593785.1 Niabella sp.
AATAAAGATGGCTTGCCGGATGCAGTATTTCTTTTTACAGATGAAGGTTTGGGAGGTGGTGGTAACGCTTACGGTTTCGATTACCGTGTGGTACTGCTGGATGGGAAGCGTGCGATCATCAAGCAATATACTTTATTTGGAGGGGGAAAGTTCTCCTATGGCCACCTTGAAATAGACCGGGTAAAGGATGGGAAATTATATGCTACTTATAATGAAAATCCTATGTCGCGATCGTATAGTGAAGGCGAAGATAGCCTGAAACATGTTGCCGTTAGTTTTTCTTTCAGGGATAACAAGATCGTAGAGGACTGTTATGCTGCTTGCCCGCTGGCGTCTATGAAAAAGCAGATCTTCAAAAAGGATAACAATTTAAAAATAGATAGTACGCTGGAAATAGATGACCGGTTTAATGAAGAGTATACCGAAATTGTACATATGAAGGATGGTTCTAAGTTTGTGGCCTCATTGAGCGGATGTGAAGAACTGGACCTGTACTTTAGCAGAACCATTAAATATAAAGCTGCATTGGAAACTGATCCATCGGCAATGAAAGAAGCATTGCTTAATAACCTGCAATTTTTAAGAGACAATACGCTTTTTAAAACGGTTATTAATAATGCCATTGCCCAGGTAAATCAGCTGGAAACAAGCCGCATAAAAGAAGACAAGAATGAAGGAACGGCCTTACATTTGTCCTTACCTGACGGATGGAAAACTCATTTGTTTATATCGGGAAATAAAGAGCAAGGTAGTTTTATTACTATCCGGTTTGAAAAGCCCAAAGACAAAGCAGGGATGATGGAATTCTGGGAAAGTATCGAAAGCAAAAGGAAGCTGCGCAGATGAAAATTTTGTTTATGAAACAATGGGGAATCCTTATTTTATCAATTATTCTTTATTCCTGTCGGGATGCGGAACAAACCGGCGGGAACCATCTCCCTGCCGATACTAGCCTTGTGGCAGCAACACCCGGGAAAGATACAACTCCCGGAGCGTTATTCAGAAGCGAGCTGAGTGAGGATAAAAAGGTGCCTGTCGGTAAAATATTTACAGACACTGTAACATTTGTAGAACGGAATGATGATGGAGACTATTTTCTTTTCTATATAAGGAAGAAAAACCGGCTGGTATCCCTGGTATATGACGACCTGGCTGAACAAAAGCTGGATTTCCTGCGTGGAGACACCCTGGCAATACAATGGAAAATGGACAGTATATGGATAGCGGGTGATGGAGACAGGCTGGATTTTAAAGAGCGGCTGGTTGGTGTAAAGAAAATAAAAGACAGCAAAGTAGCCACTTTTAGAAAAAATTACACCAAACCAATCAAGTATTGGTATGGGCAGGATACTGATTACACTGATGAGTTTAAAGATTATCTCTATCGCCTGGTTGAATATTATATTGCTTATTCAAAACAACCACTGGTACTATTGCACCTTGAAATGCCGGAAACCGAGTTCGTGTATTCCATCGAGGAACGGGAGGAAAAGGGCCGTCATTACATCGTTTTGGGCCTATCTAACGACCACGGTACCCATTCTAATATTATACAATGGCTATATGTTGATGCTGAAACGCATATTCTTTATGAGTATGACCTGTCCAACGATCAATTGATCCCATTTCCCTGACACCAATGAAACAAATAACTTTTATAATACTGGGTAGTTGGCTGTTGGCGGCCTGTAAGGATGTGAAAACAGACAACAGGCAGTCTGTTGCTACTACAGCGATTACAGACACAAGTTCAGTAAAATCGAGTGGAAACCTTTATCAGGATGAAGATAGCCTGGCGTTATTACAATTAACACAAAAACTATATCACTGGGTTGAAGAAGAAAGTAAGCCGGGGGACTTTGAGCCCTATTTAACTGAACCCAATGATACTGTATATGCGGGTGTCGATTTGAAAATCCATCAGCAAAGGTTAAAGGAAATCAGGCAAACAGGACTCTTTACTCAATCATTCCTCGATAATTACCATAAAATTGCTTTAACGATTGATAAAGAAATAAAGGCAGGGACACTTGTCTGGAATGTTGGAGAACTGCCGCCATTTGGTAACGGGGCCTCACCCTGGTGCAATTGCCAGGATGTTCCGGATAATTATGCTGATAAAATATGGATCATGCATATATCGTTTAATAAAGACACTGCTTCCTATAACTGGAGCTGGGGCGATGGACTGGTGTATCCTATTAAGGTATTAAAGGAAAATGGTGTATGGAAGATCGATTATATGGAGGGGTTTGATTATGATGCCTATGTCCGGTCCTTTATCTACACCAGCCAAATTGAAGACAGCTGGGAAAATGATCTGGTTCGTATTGATATAGGGAATGAAATCTTAACGCTATGGTATCATACGCAATGTGTTTACTTCTACCCCATTCGTAAAATAGATGAGCAAACGGTAGAGATGATATGGGACCGGGATATGGACTGTAAATTTGATAACGGTACTAACCAGGCATTTGGGCTGAAAAAAGTTCCCGAAAAAGGAAAGCCTTTTGCAAAATTCACGTTGCAGGGCAACATGCTTCATGCCGACTATTATTATAAAGAGTGGGTTCAGCAATACGCCAGGCAGGTGCAACATGATGTATTTACACCTACTTACTCGAGAATGCGTGAACATTAAAGTTCGGACTTCAATAATTACTTTCAGGGCGAATTGTAAAACATGGGTTACGGATTGTAAAAATTCCAGGGAAAACTGCCTGAAACTTGCTTACTTCAATACGGTTTTTTTGATGCTCTTCTTAATTTATCAGGCAATTTATATTTTATGAAAACGTTTCAGTTTAAGCAATATAATACGCAAAAGGCAGTAATAGTAGCAGTACTTTATTTATTGCTTGTATTCTTTCTGGCCTACTTGCTGTTGGGAGGTATCAATGGAATGGCAGATACGGTAAATAATATGGGCAGTGCGAAGGGCGCTGGTTTTGTTGTTGGCATTGTGGTAATAGTGCCTTTGTTTGTTTTACTTCGAATTCTAAATCCGGCAGTGGCTGTTGACATCGATGAACGGAAAATGACGGTCAGGCAAAAAGGAAAACAGGATATGATGATTCATTTTAATGCCATTGATCGCCTGGAACTTAATGTAAAAAATGTTAACCGGCTTGATATTTATGATAAGCAAAATAACTTATTAGTGTACCTGCAACCCAACAGCCAACCACAAATATTACAGCCTATTATTAATGATATCATTAAAGCCACGGGGTTCCATGTCGTTCGCGGATCCCGTAAAATAATGGGGAATAAAATTGATACCCTTCTTTACAGTAACCGGGTTGTTTCGGCAACACCTGCTCATTAAATACAATCCTTAAAATAAACACAATATGAAATTATTAGCAAGCCTGGTTCTTTCTTTACTACTGACGGGTAGCATCTTGTCGGGTTGCGATTCTAAAACTAATACAAAAAACTATTTTGCCGGGACGGGTATTCAACTACCTGCTTCTTCCAGTGAAACCGTTAACCGGCTGATCGCCGAATTTCCAAAAATGTATGATGAGCTTTCTGCTGCGGTAGAAAAAGGCGATAAGGAAGCTCGCCCTGAGCTTACTAATACCTATGCCGATTGGCTCATTAAATTAATAGAGGCGAAAGAGAACCTGCCGGATAATGAGAAAGGAAAACTTACTACAGCGCTGGAAAGCATCAATGCTAAATGGAAAGAACAGATCGACAAATTATTATAAATAACATACCCGTTTTGCACGGCGAAAATATTCTTCTGACATTGAGTAGGACTTTCAAAAAATTCCTGCCGCTATATGCTATGGCGCTGTTTTTTGCAGGATGTACATTACCGGGTGAAAAGCAAACCCGGCATCCACACAATAGTCTTGCCCGTAGCCCGGACACCATATACCCGGCCGCAGGGACGCTGTCCTCTGACACCATTACTCAGGATAGTGCCAGGTACCTGTTTGATTTTACAGGCGATTATATATTGGATCCTGGTGATGTAAACTGTAAAATGGAATTGAATATATACCCGGATAAAAAGCAATTTGCTTACCGGCTAAAAACTAATACGAGGCAATTGCATGGTGATGTTGTAATAACCCCCAACGAAAAGCAGGACGGCTATTATATTACGTTAAAGGGTATTGAGTGGAGCGAATATGAAGGTGCGGCGACTCCCGAAGAAGATGAAATAAAGGAACAGGACGATATGGCATTACCCCAGGAAGTTCAGGGCGTATTATATGAAAATGAAATTACGATTCAAAACACCGGCAATGCCATGAATTATTATGTGAAATTCGGAGATTGCGATCTTAAATATATCCACCTGGTTAAAACAGGAAAAAGGAATTAATATAGTTGATACCTTGATCTTTGGCACAATTATACTAATAACGGGCATCCTCATTGGATTGGCACTTTTAAAGAAACGATTTCCCCATGTCACCTGGGGAGCTATAGTTGTTGTGGTATTGTATATAGCATTCTCCGCTCTATTTGCCCTGGGTATGCTGATACATGATAAATCATATTCGGAGGCTATAGATCCGATCGATAACTGTTATGCTCCGTTTGCAGGTCAACACGCTATAAGTTTGCTGACTTTTTTCTTATTATATCATATAGCGCTGTTCTGTGTATGGGTTAAAGGCCGGAATCTGCCACCGTTAACACTGGTATTAATGCTGTCTGTTTTATTTATAGGCTGCATCATTAATGTCGTGGTAATACTTCAGCTAGTCTCACATCATACTGAAAGTATAGATGCATATAAAGGCAATGATGGCACTATACTGTTATTGCCCGCTCCCCTGCTCAATTTATTCATCAGCCTGTTATTAATTATTAAAGTGGTAAAAGAAGAACGCAGGCTGGCCGGGCAGAGAACTTTTAAGAACTCCTTTCTCCGCCATTGCAATTCGCTGCTGGCCCGGGGGTACCATGAAGCAATTTGGGCATTACTATTGCTGCTGCCGGTATGGCTTATACTTACCCTGATCCTTGTTTTGCTGGGCCAGGATTTCAATTCACTCATAAAGGTTTTCACAGACACTACCACGTGGACCTTTTCACAAAAAATGCATCCGCCACCTCTTGATCATCGCGGGCACTACCTGTGCACGGTAGCAGCCCGGGGCAATCCCAAGCTGGTAAAGCCTTTAAGGGTGGGCATAAGGCATGGCCGACCCACAATTATCAACCGGCAATTAATGATCGCTAATGCGTTTGAAGAATGGATACAGGACATAGCACCGGCATTCCATCAGTCTCTCAGGCAGTTTTATGACAAGTATGGTTATAATCTGTCTCAAAAGATCAATTCGGTAAAAGCATCTAATTTTACTTACACTGTAATGAAGCCGCTGGAATGGACTTTTCTCCTGTTGCTATATCTTTTTTGTACCACCCCTGAAGTCAGGATTCAAAAACAATATCGTTGATATTTACCCATGAAATTTATCAAGGTCGTCTATAATATTTTAATCATCTTACTGTTATTACTGGTAGCTTTCGATTTGCTATTGGTGTTACCTGAATACTGCGCCTGCAACAATGCAGCGGCGGGAGCTACTGTAACAACATTCTGGGGATATTCGCTGGATTGTATTGGTGACACGGCTGAATTTTCGTGGGTGTTTTTTGAGCTGGTGGGTTTAATAGCATTAATAATGCTTGTTATTATAATAATCCTGTATATTATAATTCGCAGAGAAAAACGTAAACAAAAGTATAAACCTGAAGTTAATGAATAAAACTACTACCCTGTTATTGCTGATCCTATATAGTGGTCTTACACAATTGAAGGCGCAGCCATTTTTACTAAAGTCCCAAACAAAGCCATCTTTTAGCCTTAAAGTATACTACGGTTCAAAGGGAAACGGAGCATTTGTTCAATATTCAGGGCAAAAGGGTATTATCCCGCTGCAGCTTAAAAGCTATAAGCGCGATAGTGCTGATCGGGATTATGGTCAGCCTGACGAGGAGGTGTATGTTTGGAATGAAATTGTTAACGGAAAAGTTTCAGGCACTTATAGCCTGAGAGAAGGGCTAAGATATATTACAGACGCGTGGTACCTGCGGGGCAGGGACAATCGTAAATTCGATCTGGAGCAACCGGAAGAAAAAGAAGCATACGACGGTGTGGGCAAATACCTGCTGCACGGTACTCTTATTGAATTTAATCATTTTTATAATGACACCCTTATTTTCAGGTATCCCAACAAAACGGTAAGTGTGCTGATATTGCCAGAAATTATACAACCCGGTGGTGCCAGGCAAAGCCATATCGCAGACTATAATTTTGACGGTTATGACGATGTGGGGTTTTCGGTTGCTGACGCAGGAATGGGCGTTTATCAGCAATACACTATTTACTTGTATCATCCCAAATACCAGCAATTTTACCAGCTGCAGGAACCGGAATATAGCGAAAAAGTTAAATGCAGCTGTCTTTGCGATGTGGCAGTAGACGAGACAAAGAAAGAGATTACCACCTCCTGCAGGGGCGGCGCACGCTGGTGGCATGACGTATGGCGCTTTAAAAATAGTAAATTGGTATGGGTGCGTTCAAGGGCCGAACCAGAGGAAGAATAGCATGGTGTTATCCCCCGGAATATACATCACTTAATGGTGAAAAATAAAAACATAGACTATCGTCTCTTTAATATCTTTACAACCTATTAATAAGCATGATAACTATAGCTATAATTGAAGATGAGCCCGCGGTGCGTAAAGAAATTACTTACCTCGTGCAGCAGGAAGAAGGCACCGAGCTGGTTGGCTGGAGTGATAGCGTGAAAACAGCGCTTACCCTTATTAAAGAAAAGCAGCCTGATGTAATACTGATGGATATACAGCTGCGCGACGGCACTGCTTTTGATATCCTGAAACAGCTGACTCCTATCCCGGAGAATATTATTTTTATTACTGCATACAACCAGTTTGCTATACGTGCTATTAAATATGGGGCATTGGATTATCTTTTAAAACCCATTGACCAGGTTGAGCTAAAAGAGGCATTGGAAAGATACCGTCGCCGCCGCGATAATAACTCGCAATGGATGCAGCAACTTTCATTAACCCGGCAATTGTTAAAGGAAGAAGTAGTATTGCCTGAAAGTATTGCCCTGCATTCCCTTAATCATGTTCGCATTATTAATGTGCAGGATATAATATATTGTAAGGGGGACGGACCTTATACTTTCTTCTATTTAAACAGTGGCGAAAAAGAACTGGTATCCAAACCTCTTAAGTATTATGAAGAATTGCTGAAAGCCCCTCATTTCCTAAGGTCTCATCAGTCTTATCTGGTTAACAAAAAATATGTTTCTGGCGTTAACCGGTCGGAATATATCGTACTAAAAAATAAAGAAGAAATTCCCATTTCTCTTCGCAGAAAAAACTTTATTCTCAACCAACTCTTTCCTGCTGAATGAAATCTAAACTCTACTCTGCTTTTCTTGTATTGATGACTGTATTGTGGATGGCCTGCAACAATCAGGCTAACCAGGCGCCCCTGATCCAGGTTTTAGCAAAGCAGGTAAAAGAACTGGAAGAGGTTAGATCCTCACCGGCTAATAGCGATTCTTTATTACAGGTATGGCTATTATTGAACAATACAGCAGATATCCGGAAAGATACAACGCTTTTCGCTACAACTAATTACAATATAGCCAGGTTATACGCGATGGCGGGCAGCGATTCGGGAGAAGCATATATAGCCAGGGCGCTGGAGCTGATAGAACCTACCAGCGGGAACCTGGAGTTGAAGGCACGTATCTACAACGGTATGGGCAATATGAGGAGTAATGATACTACAGAGCACCAGGCAAATTTTTATTATAATAAAGCAGCTACCATTATACTGGCTGATAGTACCATTGACCTTTCCCCGCTCAGCCGCAGCATTATGCTATTGTCTGCAGCACAAAGCAATACCTTGTTGTATCAGTACGAGCTGGCCCGGCAAATGAATAAAGCTGTGCTGGAATTATCACCGCAGCTACCACCGGATCATATCACCCAGCAACGGGTATTAGTACAAATAATACAAACGCTCAATGCGCAGCATAAGCCGGCTGACAGTATTATTGCTTACTTAAAAAAGCTGGAGGCATTGCATCATCAATACCCTGATTCTTATGATAAGAGCTACCTGTATGAGTGTAAGGTGAAATATTTTGAGGCAATGGATCAAACTGATTCGATTGTGCATTATCAACTTTTGAAAAGCACCATTGATGAAGAAAAGTACCAGGCTATGCCGGGATCTAACACTGCTATTACTAATCTTTTTGTTGACTATATGAATATTGGCGGCGCTTATGTGGCGCTGAAAAATGGTGCCGGAGCATCCCTTTATCTGCAGAAAGCAGCGGAGGTAATGAAGGCACATCCCGAAGAAATAGCACTGGGTAACCAGATCATTTATAAAACGAACCTGGCTTCTTTATATGAGTTGCGGGGGAATACAAAAGAAGCTTTGAACCTGTTAAACGAGGTATTGGATTTACAAAAAAGTAATTATGAAACTGAAAATACCCAGGCCGTAACGGAAATGAACGCGCTGTACCAGCTGCAGGCCAAAGACCGGTCTATTGCCGCGCTTAACGAAAATATGAAGATCAACCAGCTACAGTTGCAGCAAAACAGGCTATGGCTGGTTATTGTAATCTTGGTATCTGTTTTGCTGGCATCGGGGCTGCTGTTTTTCTACTATACTTATCGCCAGCGTCGCGCTGTACAAAAAAAGGAAAAGGTGTTGTTGCAGCAGCAATTGTTGCGTACCCAGATGGAGCCCCATTTTATTTTCAATACCCTGGCAGCCGTACAAAGCTTTGTTCGGCTGGATAAAAAAGAAGCTGCTATTAAATATTTGAACCGTTTCAGCCGGTTGCTCCGCAGCAGTTTGGAGTTAAGCCGCGAACAGGTAGTGCCCCTGTGCGAAGAGATGGAAACTTTAGAGAACTATCTCAATCTTCAGCAAATGCGTTTCGAAAATGCATTTGAATACAGCATTAGCAGGGAGCAGGAATCAGACTGGGACGCGGTAATGATACCGCCCATGCTGATTCAACCCTTTGTGGAAAATGCGATATTACATGGAATTGACCTGAATTCAGGCGAAGGAAGGGTTGACGTGAATTTTTCTCTTAATAATGACATCGTAAAGGTATCTATAACAGACAGTGGCAAAAAGCCAGCCGGGGTTAATGAGGCTGCTCATCGCTCCCTGTCGGGTACCATCAGCCGTGAACGTATGAGCTTGTTGGGAAAAAACGCCGGTATTTCCACCACTATCAGCGAAAATGGAACCACTGTTATTTTATATATTCCCGTTACGGTATAATAACGATCCGGGCCTAACGAATCCACTGATATACGCTCTTAATCAAACTCGGAGCTGATGAAAAACCCCGCAGTGATACCACATGATGATCTTATTCAAATTTAATAATACCTGCCGATACCGCGGTAATCCAGCAACTCAACATCTGTTGAATGGTAACCGTCCTTTACCGGCTCTTCTTTCATCAGGTCGGTACTCAGGTATTTTTTATTGCTATCACTAAATACAGTTACAACTACCGACTGATCCCCTAACTCTTCCTGTAGCTGAATTGCTCCGATCATGTTTGCACCGGAGGAAATACCTACGGCAAGACCCAGTTTACGGGACAATTGTTGAGCCATGATTATGGAATCACCGTCTGATGCTTTCACCACTTTATCTAATTGATCCAGCTTTACTATAGCCGGAATGAACTCGTCAGAAATACCCTGGATACGATGAGAGCCGACCTTATAACCGGTGGACAAGGTTGGAGATTCGGCAGGCTCTAACGGGTGTATACGAATACCCGGGTTGCGGCTTTTTAAATAATTGCCAACTCCCATGATGGTGCCGCCAGTACCTACACCTGCTACAAAGGCGTCGGGTGTTTTATCAATGGCCTGCAGCTGCATCCATATTTCCTTGCCGGTTGTTTTTTCATGTGCTTCACAGTTGTACAGGTTTTCAAACTGGCGGGGTAAAAAAACTGAAGGATCAGCCTGCGCCATTTCCTCAGACAAGCGGATACTTCCCAGGAAGCCCCCCTGCTCTTTACTGATTAGTACTACTTCAGCGCCGAGGCTGCGTATAATGTCTATCCGCTCTTTGCTCAGCCAATTGGGCATAATGATCTTTACGTTATGGCCCAGCGCCCGGCCAATGGCACTGAAAGCAATACCTGTATTGCCACTGGTAGCTTCAACTATTGTATTGCCTGGTTGTATCAGTTGCTCTTCGTAGGCTTTTTGCAGGATATAAAGAGCCATACGGTCTTTTATACTACCGGTAAGATTATAATGCTCACATTTTACATACACTTTTCTGCACTTGCCCTTGTAACGGTAAGAGATCTCCAGCAAAGGAGTATTGCCCACCATATGCCAGAGGTGAGCTAACTTATTTTTAAGTTGCTCTTCTGTATTACCGGACGATCCGTTGTAACAACCGCAATCATCATTATCTTTTGATATTTCAGCTATCATCGTTTCCTGTTATCTTTTGTGGTGAGTATAATATTAGTATGATGGATTGGTTTTCTGATAGGCAGTCTTTACTTCATCGAGCAAACGGATGAATTTATTGATATCCGGATCATACCCATAACCATCGGGTACCAGCCGCTGCTCGTTGCCATCCAGGAAGAAATAATAAGGTTGTGTATTGGCGCCAAACTTTGTAACCTGCATATCTGCATTCAGGTCTCCCAATGTTTCAACCGTTCTGTCTAATGTTTTGGAAAAGTATTGTTCCTGTTGAGGTATGTAAACATTATGCACATCCACATACAGGGACACGATCACAAAATCTTTTTTTAAACGCTCCATTACTTTAGGATCGCTCCAAACCTGGCCTTCCATTTTGCGGCAATTCACACAATTGATGCCTGTAAAATCGAGCATCAGCGGCTTTTTTAGTTTGCGGGATACAGCCAGCGCTTCCTGGTAATCGAAGTAGGTAACCATGCCGTTATTAACCACCACATCCGGTTCATTCTTCCTCATCTCCTCGTAGTACTTTTCAGGCTTCGGTAAACCATCGGTGCTATGACTATTCGAGTTACCCGATGATGTACGTGCTGATGAAAAGTCAAAGCCCGAGGGCAGGTCGTCGGCATTGAAATCCTGTGTGCCCATTGGCGGAACAAAAGCTGAAATGCCTTTTAATGGAGCGCCCCACAACCCGGGGACCATGTATACGGCGAAGATCAGGGCAGTGGCCGCAAAAAGCAGCCTGGTTACAGAAAGGTAAGGTATACCAAAATCATTCTTTGGTAATTCATCATCGTGATGAAACTTCAGCTTGCCAAGCAGATAAATACCCAGTAAAATAAAGATGACGATCCAGGCAGCAATGAATATCTCCCGGTCTAATAACCTCCAACCCCTCGCCAGGTCTGCGTTAGACAAAAATTTAAGTGCCAGTGCCAGTTCAATAAATCCAAGTGTGACTTTTATTGTATTCATCCATCCTCCCGGTTTGCTGAGGCTATTTAACCAGGAGGGGAAAAATGCAAATAAGGCAAAGGGAATGGAAAGCGCCAGCGAAAAACCAAAAAATCCGACCAGTGGTCCTGCATATCCGCCCTTAAATATGACGGGTAATAAGAGACCTAGTATAGGGCCTGTACAGCTGAATGAAACTACCACCAGCACCAGCGCCATGAAGAATATGCCCAGGAAGCTGGAAGCGTTGGCCTTAGAGTCAGCTTTATTAGACCAGGAAGCAGGCAGGGTTATTTCGAAGGCGCCTAAAAAAGAAATACCAAATACAATGAAGACCAGGAAAATGAAGAGATTGAAGATCCAGTTGGTTGAAATATCATTCAAAGCAGTTGGCCCCCAGATCAATGTAATCAGGAACCCTATGAACGTAAAGATGAATATGATGGATAAGGAATAAACAACTG
>JBCNOR010000082.1:0-11925 GCA_039593785.1 Niabella sp.
TCAGTTGTTCCCGCAAACATCTACAACGGAACGTTACCCACCACATTGGTATTAGATAAGAAAGGAAAAGTTGTCTTCAGGCATGAAGGCTTTGCCAATTATGCTTCGGAGGATTTTATCAGCCAGATTAATACGCTCATCAAGGAGTAACAAAAAGAAACCCCACTCGCAGATCTGTATTGAAGCTATGGCTTCACTATTGCCCAACCTTCATATTGCCGCAAAATAATTTCACCATTAGCACTCGGTACATAATGCACAAAGGGGTACAGCTCCTCCTGCGATATGCCACGACCTGTTAAGGTATTTATACATTGCACAAACACCACACCTTTATCAAGCAAAGGCTGTAAGAGTGCTTCGTAATTATTGGCCTTAAGCAACATTTCTATACCGTCACCAAAAGCCAATAGCTCAATAAAAAGCTTTCCCTCCAACCGGGGATCCTTCAATACATTGGTAATATTGCCAATAATGCTTTTTATTTTCGGTCCTGCCTCATTAATCACATACAACGCATGATACTGTTGCAAGGAAGCCGCGGCGGGGCTAAACGCATTGCTGCCGGTTTCATATAAGCTATCCATAATTAATCTTTCTCTTTTGTATGTAAATAAAGTGTCATGTCATGCCATATCTCTCCACCATGAGTAGACTGAGATACACCCAGGTCTTCAAAGCCGAATTTTTGGTAAAAGCCTGTCAGGTGTTCCTTACAGGTTAATATAACACCGCTCCTGTTTTGCGCTGCTGCCTTTTCAATAAGATGTTGCATCAACTTCCCGGCATACCCGTTGTTCCTGAATACCGGCGCTACTGCCAGCCCGAACACAGATTGCCAGGCTCCATGTTCATCGTGTAATTCTGCATCTTCAAACATCGCGTCATTAATGGTCTTATGATCGGTGACCATTCCATTAATATATCCTACGATTCGCCCTTCAGCTTCGAGCAACCAAAAATGTTGCGGAAAAACCTCCAGCCTTTTGGCAAAAGATGCCGGCGAGGCCGCTTCGTTAGGCGGGAAACATATATTTTCAATCGCACTTATTGTTGCCAGATCTTTGATCGTTGCGTTTCTAAAAATCATATAACGATATAGGATACAAAGTTACAAAAAGTAGAAAAGGTGAATGCTCCCGCTTACCTGTTCATTGCCGCAGCGCTTAAAAGGCATTATCACAGCTTGTAAGTTTTTACCAAGCAACAACAGTATAATACTGCCGGTATTTTTTTGTATATTCGGTTACCCGATTCCCTCTTATTTAACCCTGCTAGTTATGTTGAACTCTTTATGGTGGATGATCTTCTACGTGTTGCTCCTGTTTACTTCGCTTTTATTGGGCATCCGTTATGGAACCGTATATAAAAAGAAGCGCTCCTGGGAAAGCTCGGGCATCGAAAATGCCATCATCGGCATTTTTGGGTTGATCATTTCATTTACTTTTCTGCAGGCTGGCAATGCGCACAGGGAGCGATCGGCCAACCTGCACCAGGAGGTGAATAATATTGATATGTTGTACCGCTATAGCCGGGAGCTGCCTGACTCTATGTACCAGTACACCCGCAATATGCTGAGCGTCTTTTTACAGAACCAGCTGGTATATGAAAAAACCGGTGATGTGACCACTTTTGCCACTGCCCAAAAAATGAGCGATGCTTACTGGCAAAACCTGAGAACCTTTAAAAAGCAGGCAACGCCGGAACAGGCTGAAACAGTAAATAAGATCTCCGGTTATTTTGAGCAGATCATGGCGGCAGCCACGTTGTATGCTTATGCCAACTATGAGCGCACGCCCGTGTTTATTATGTTTTTACTGATTACGGTATCCCTGCTTATAGGCTTCTTAGTGGGTTTTATGAATGGGATTAAAAGCCGTGTTCACTACCTGGTGCCGGTGATTTACTTTGTAACCATCTCGCTCACCATGCTCGTGATCAGCGATCTAAATAATCCGCGGATCGGCCTCATCAGGCCCGGCTATCATCATATACAGGCGGCGTATGACTTTATCAAACAGCAGCAATAGTGTGCTGCAAAACCAATTGCGATTCTCGTGGTAGACGACAAATTGAAAACGGAGTTTAAATTGAAAAAACAAAAAGAACAAAAGAAAATATTTAGTTGTTTGCTACAATCAACCCCCCCCCCCGTTAAAAAATAATACTAATGTCTAAACTATTTAAATAAAAGCGCTGTGCCTGCTGCCAATATGTAGATTGGTTATATGGTGGGGCAAATATGTTTTGTAAATTAATTAATGCAGTATATTGCCTCCAGCCACAGTTGGCGCTTTCACTAACTGATCAATTAGACCATGATTAATCCACCAGCAAGGGCCAATAACTTTAAAGAGCAGAGTCAAACAATATAAAAAGTATGGAGACAAAAAGGGTGCATTATATATCGGGCCTGATCATTACGAGTTTTATCGGGCTGCATTTATTCAACCATTGCTACAGTATTTGTGGAGCCGGCAAACACATCGGGCTAATGACTACTCTCCGGCAGTTCTATCGTAACATTTTTGTGGAAACAATTTTACTATTGGCAGTGGCCGTGCAAATTTTCTCAGGTATAAAGCTCTTTAAAACAAAGCGCAAAATTTCAAAATATTTTTTTGAAAAGCTACATATCTGGACGGGTTTTTATTTAGCCATATTTTTAGTAATTCACTTAAGTGCGGTTTTTGCGGGGCGCCTGTTACTGCACCTTGACACAAATTTTTACTTTGGCGTGGCAGGGCTAAACAGCTTCCCCGCCAACCTGTTTTTCATACCCTATTATGCTTTAGCTATTACCTCTTTCTTTGGCCACATTGCCGCCATTCACAACAAAAAAATGCAGCAAAATATTTTAGGTATGTCACCTGTTGTGCAATCGAAACTTATTGTAGCTTCTGGAATTTTCTTAACGCTTGTCATATTTTATGGACTAACCAACCGTTTTCAAGGTGTAGAAATTCCGGCGGCGTACCATGTACTAACCGGGAAGTAAGTAAATGATACCTGTTGGACAACATGGCGAATGATGTTGTTTTACATAACAAGCAATAATACTTATGACAAAACAAGTACTCCTCTCAACAATAATCGTTTGTTCCATTATAAGTTGTACTGAAGAGAGAATTGAGGATTGGCGGCAATTTTATATTAACCAAGAGAAAAGTAGAATAACAACCCTACAAAAACATTTTGACTATCGCTCTGATGACTATTCTTTGACTGCTTTAGACTCTACTTTTGAAACCTTTAATGAAAATCATCAAAAATCGGGAGTGAACAATACACACTTCTTCAAATACAATCCTGACGGACAAATAAGCGAAGAAGAGTATTGTATGAGAACTTGCGAAAATCCCGGAAAAGAAATTTATTTTTATGACAGCCTAAAAAGACTTGAAAAAACAAAGGTTGTCATTTCTGAAAATAACGAATGGATTTCTGCAAGATATTTTTACCGTAATGATTACTTACTGGTAAAAAAGATTACCGGAAGCAATTCTCATCCAACCACTGAAAAATACTCTTATGATCAATTCAATCGCATGACATCTGTAACAAAAGAAGAATTTAATAATAATGTAAATAAATGGCTGACAACTGTAGATTCTCTTTTTTATGACAATGATAATAACCTTCTTCTTAAAAAGACGTATCACATCGGAGAAGACTTGTTGATAATTTCAAAATATAGTTACCAGGACAAGTTACTGGTTACACAAATGGACTCTGCAATTACTAACTTGCCAAGGTATTTACCAACACCGGGAACTATTCATCACGCATATTATTCCAGAACAGATTACAAATACAATTCGGATAAAAAGTTAATTGAAAAAATAACGACGCAACCGGATTATAAAACCCCGGCCTTCAAAGTAACATATGAATACAAATAAAAAAAGATCCGCTAACAAAGGTTTTGCAATACCGTTGCGAAACTGAAAACTCTGCGATTGCGCCTCGGTTCAACTTTTGTTCAAACTGAATATTTATGCTTAGATTGCCCCATCATTGCAAAGCCCAAACGTGGCTATAATAAACAACACTTCCATGCAAAAGGCAATCTTATTTCTATTCGTTTCCGCAATTTTAGTGGGCTGTGCTGCAAAACTCACGGCCAATCAACAGGCTCAATGGAAAAAACAATTGGAAGATATGGTTACTGTTGACCAAATTGCTGCAAATATCCCCAAAGGGAAATACAAAGAACTTTCCAGGGAAGATTGGCAAAAATTTAAAGACAGCGTTTTTACGGCGAACAAAGCGCAGGCGGAGATCATGTTTAATAAATACGGATTCCCAGGGTTTGATAAAGTTGGAAAAGATGGTTCGCAGCATTTCTGGCTACTGGTTCAACATTGTGATCAATATCCTGCATTTCAAAAAAGGGTATTGAAGTCAATGAACAAGGAAGTAAAAAAGCGCAATGCCAACCCCAATAACTACGCCTATTTATACGACCGGGTGCAAGTGAATGCAGGTGAAAAGCAATTATTTGGAACACAGGTGACTTACGAGGTTGAAACAACGGGCAGGGCCATTCCTAAAATCGGGCTTGCAGATTCTGTTAACGTTGACCAATTAAGAAAAGCGTATGGCCTCGACTCTTTAAAGAACTACTTAAATATGATGACCATGATGCACTACGAAATGAATAAGGAAAACTACCAGAAAAAAGGGATAATGTCACCTCAATTATATAATTAAACAGCAGCCAATAAACAGGGTTGATTTTTAGCAATCGACCGAACTGGTCAATATACCAGCCAATGAGGATGCCCGGAGAGGAACATCGGCATGGGTGAAAAAACAGTATGATGTTGCAGCCTGCTACCGGTTTAGAACGCAAAGTAACCAGTATTTATCCGGCTTCCTGGCCACAATTGGTGTTTTTCACCAACTGATCAATTGCCCAGTTAATAATCTGCAGCCAAGCATGCTTGCTGGTAAGAACACCAGCAAAGGCAAAGGGCCCTACTTCAGCAGTTCTATTTAACTTTGGTATAAAAATCAACCGACGGTTTGTTATTGCAGCACTATCTCAAAGCCCCGGAACATTGCTATCTTTAAACAGTAACTGTAAAAGAAAATTCTAACAATATAAAAATGGAAGAAGTACTATTTGACTTTCTGTCAAAATACGTTTCCCTGACAGAAGAGGAGAAGAACGAAATCATTTCCCTTGACATATTTCGCTCGGTAAAAAAAGGCACCACCTTACTCAAAGAAGGGCAAAGATCGAAAGATAGCTATTTTATACTACAAGGATGTATTCGCTCCTATTATATTGTAGAGGGCGAAGAAAAAACAACTGCTTTCTATACAGAGATGGACATTTTGACTCCTCATTGTGTAATAACCAAAACACCTTCCGATTATTACATCAGCTGTATCGAAGATGTTATACTTACTGTTACAAATTCTGATATGGAAGCAGCAGCTAACAGCAGGTTTCCAAAGTTTGAAACCCTATGCAGAAAGTTATCAGAAGAACGTTTAGCCAAACAACAAATAGATTTCGATCAGTTTAAAACCTCTTCACCCGAACAACGCTACCTGAACTTAATACAAAAAAGACCCGACCTTATTCAACGTGTGCCACAGCACCAGCTAGCAAGTTTCCTTGGCGTTAAACCGCAATCATTAAGCAGGCTAAGAGCCAGAATACTGGAAAATAGCAAACAATAACTTTATTTCTTCACTTAAGTGAACGATTTTAGGGTTACTGCCCGTCTACTTTTGCCGTCATTCAAAAAAAAGACATGCAAAAGAAAGTTTTATGGTTTGCTTTAATAATAATAGCAAGCAGTTTACCCGTGAATGCTCAATATGCCCAAGAAGACAGCATTCCCAGACGCTGGTTTGTTGGCAGCACGCTTTTTCTATTAGGCAATTTCTCTTCTGTAAACCCGCCCAACCTCGCCCAGCTTAACGTAGGCTATCGGGTTACTGGGAAAGACGTGGTTTCTGTCGAACTGATAACCTGGAAGTATGCCTGGCCTTTGGGTATTAACCCATTTTTAAACAAATCGTACGGAAAGCCGGAAGAGAAATTTCCGGGCTATATAAGAGATTATGGTATTGCGCTTGCTTATCAAAGATTTTTTTGGAAAGGGCTTTATGCCGCGGCACATATAATGCCCATGTGGCAGACATTTGTAAACGACAAAGGAAAAAAGGTGGACAATGGCTTCCATATATTTACCACTTATAGGGCGGGCTATCATATTAAGCTCATTAAAGACCGTTTTTTTATACAGCCGTCACTTGGTGTTGCCGGCCGCCCTTTTCACACCAAAATGCCCGATGGTTTTAAACAAAAGGATGACAAGTGGTCAAAATACACGCCTGAACCAGGACTGCATTTTGGCTATAATTTTTAGTGATTATTATGAATGGACAAAAATTAACATAGAATACACCGGAAGACATCAAAGTTAGTGTGAAGCTAAAACTGGCTGCGCTTTCTCGCCGCAGTTGGTGTTTTTCACCAACTGATCAATTGCTCAATTAATAATCTGCCGCCAAGCATGCTTGCTGGTGAAAAACACCTGCAAGGGCCAAAGCAGTTGGACGATATTCCGTTGACTAAAACGCAAGGAGAGACGGGCAGAAAGCTCTTAGCAAGTGTATTTAATGCCACGAATTCTATTGATCCTATAGGATTGATTTGTTGTAACAACTGGATATTATTAACCGCCAGGGCACGAAGGCGCGAAGAAACAGGCTTGAAACATTTTGTTGTAAAGAATACACGAATGATGTACAGTGCCATTAACACAACGGATGTCAGCCTGAGCATGACGAAGGCAATTGATCAGTTAATAATCTGCAGCCAAGCATGCTTGCTGGTGAAAAACACCAGCAAAGGCAACAAAAAATAGCTACATTCACAAAGCTGTTTGGGAAATAATGGAAACACCGGGATTGCCCTACAGCAACTAAACAATATTATTAACAATTAGAACAGCCCCTGCTTAGATATCGTAAGATTAATGGATACCTGCTTTTGATATTCTGAGTTAGCGGCAACTACGAAACGGCAATAACCTTATATGATAGCGACAAACGAAATCAAATTAGAACTTTTTGCTGACTACTTTCAATTTTACATCCGGGACGAAAAGGTAGACGGGGATTTAAGTGACAGCTGGACACCAGAAGCGGTTGAACGGCTTTTAGCCACAACAGATGGAACAATCGGGGTGGGAACAGTGAGAAATATGGATGTTCCTGTAACTATTAAAACCTTTAACACAGAACCGCCATTTTTGGCAGACGATGAAAATACAATTGGGCAAATAAATGAGTGTGACCTAGAAGTTAGTTCAGGAAAAATAGCAATAGCGGGTTGTACGGACTATTTCCCGGATGCAAAAAGAATTGAACTTAAAAATGGGATTTACAGAGTAAGAATTTATTATGGAAATCTCGAAAAACTGAGTGAGGACGGACTTGACGGAGAAGATTT
This sequence comes from Niabella sp., assembly GCA_039593785.1. GTDB lineage: Bacteria > Bacteroidota > Bacteroidia > Chitinophagales > Chitinophagaceae > Niabella. Next base: position 7,478 of record JBCNOR010000082.1, read on the forward strand.
TTATGAAATTCACCTGTGGCCGACTGACAAAAAGCAGGATCTAAAAACAATTAAGGACCGGCACGCCAACCTTTAACAAGGCATACCAAAAGCGGGGCCGAACGGTTTCGATTGATACACGTTTCGGACATCCGCCAGGAGTGCGAGTCCCTGCCCGGATAACCCCCGTCGCCAACCCGGCACGATCATTCTGGCGGGGAGGAATCTCTTTGCAGGCGTATTTAATGCCACGGATGCACGAATGATGTATCACTGTAAACAAGGGATGTCAGTCTGAGCTTGACGAAGACACGTAAAACCGTATCCCATTCTACAAAAAATAAGTACATTAGCAGAACTACTTGTGGGAGTGCCAATGGAACGCCAGAGATTGCCCGATATCTATTTATTACCATACCTTGCTTAAAACAATAAGACACATTGACAACAATACGACAATATAAACCCTGGTCGGCGAAGGCTCAAAGCTGGGACTATATTGAAAACAGGTATCGTACAGATTTTGGACACTGCCACTTTAAACTAATTGAACTTGTTGAACACATTAAAAAAAGTAAACTATCCGAAAGATTATTTGGGTCAACTTCAATGGACAAACTGGTCGTGAGTATTTATGAAGAAATTGATTACAGAAAAGAAGCCTTACATATAACTTTCGACCTTTACAAAAACGAATGGCATTTTAAATATTTTGCTGTGCCTTTTCGGGGACCGGAATTTACAAGAATTTATTCGGCGGATAACGGAATTGAGAAGTTTGACAATTTTATAAATATGATAAATTGGTAAGAACCTCAGATACCCGCCAAATGAAAAGCCCCAAATCACTGTGTGCAATTAATGAGACATTAAAATACTGTAATGAATAAAATAAAAAAGCTGATTAATTTTTTATCTGTAACAGGTATCATTCTGCTTAGTTCATGTTTGGGAGATGTTGAAGACATAACTCCAAAATTCAAGAATGGAATCGAAACCATTACAAAACAAGTAACAAAGGAAATATCTTTTGGAAGATTATCTCTTCTGTCAAACAAGAAAGAAGAAACCGGTATGCGTACGTCAAGAGAACTTGATATTGTTCTAACTGATGCTGCAATAAAATCATATAATGGAAATAAACTGGACTCCTTAACCAGCAAAATAGTATCAATTGTGAAGAAAGATGTTACCAATATTGAGACTTTTGATTGGGTTAATGTATTGTACGAAACCACAGATGGATCTAAAGCCTCCGACTCTACTGACCGTTTTGTATATGTATTCAGACCAAATGAGATAAAATAATTTAAGTACTCAAAACTGAACACAGCACCGACCAATCAGACACCTTTAAATCCCTGCATAGCTGCAAGCATTATAAGTTAGCGAACATTCTAATCTCATAAAACACGCAAAAAATGAAACACTGTAAATTAATAAGTATAGCATTCGCAGCTTTGCTGTTAGGGTGTAATCAAAAGAGCAGTAAAAAAGAGCCAACCACCCATGAACAACCAGTTGACACAGCCGGTAAACAAACAAAGCAGTTAGACCTCAACGACGAGCAAATAGAGCGTGTCAAAACAATTATCGCTTTATTTAAAGAGAACAACATCGACAAAATATCCAACCAAATCAATTACCCGTTATACAGAAAATATCCAATACCGCCGATTAAAGACAAAGAAGCATTTAAACAACGGTTTAACGAGGTATTTGACACCGTTCTTATTAACAAAATCGCCAACTCCCAATTGGAACAATGGTCGGCTATGGGTTGGCAAGGCGTTATGCTAGACAATGGCATTGTGTGGCTGGGATATACTGATGCCGTCATCACTGCGGTAAATTACCAGAGTGACCTGGAGAAAAAATTAAGGGAAGCACTAATTATTAAGGATAAGGAAAACCTGCACCCTTCATTAAAAACATTGGTAAGTCCCACCTATAAAATACAAACAAAAAAATACCATATCAGGATTGACGAGTTAACTAATTATAAATACCGGTATGCTTCCTGGAAGATGGGGGAGAAAGAGTCTTCAAAGCCAGACATCATTTTAACCGATGGAGAGAAGGTATTTGAAGGAAGTGGAGGCAATCACGTTTTTACTTTTGTAAACGAACATTATACCTACAAGGTTTACAGAACTATGGTTGAAAATCCGAAAATGCCTGAAATCAGACTTTATATAATAAAAGACGGAAAAGAGATTTTGAAAGAAGAAGGGAAACTGATTATGGATTAAAACAATGAGCTGTCTGAAATGGCAGGCGCAAATAGCGGGGCTGAAGGGAATTTTTTAGGCCACGGATACCCGCCTGAACGGACGCCCGCCTAGACCGGCACGGGCAGACACGGATGATGTACCTCCGTTAGCAAAACGAATGTACCTCCACTACCGTCATTCCGTCCAAAGGACTCCTTCGGAGAGCGCAGCGCAGCGAAGTCGAGGAATCTCCTGGGAATGCCACTAATACACGAATAGCCAGGCGGGGCTACGGAAACCTGTATCTCGTTTTACAAAAAATAACTACATTCACAATACTGCTTTGGAGCCCAATGGAAACACCAAAGATTGCCGACAGCCAATAAACAATATTATTGAACAATTAAAGCGGCCGCTTAGTAGAATTAGCACGGACACTTATTTCGCATATCTCTAAGTTGTTGGCAATTTTATGACATCCTGAACAAGCTAAGAAACAATGGCATATATAATGGTTGACGTAGAAAGTGATGGACCTATTCCAGGCGACTTTTCTATGATATCTTTTGGAGCAGTTTTAGTAGATGAAGAACTTGACAAAACATTTTATGGAAAACTGAAACCAGTTTCAGACAAATTTATTCCAGAAGCCCTTGCAGTTTCTGGATATTCAAGAGAAGAAACTCTGGCATTTGGAGAGCCCAAAACTGTTATGACAAACTTTGCAGATTGGATTAAAATAAATTGCAAAGACAGACCCATTTTTATTAGCGATAATAACGGTTTTGATTGGATGTTCATTTGTTGGTATTTCCACCACTTTATAGGAGTAAATCCATTTGGCTTTAGTTCTCAAAATTTGGGCAGCTTACATAAAGGAATTGAAAAGGATACTTTCAAGACATTTAAACACTTACGGAAAACAAAACACACTCATAACCCGGTTGACGATGCGAAGGGGAACGCAGAAGCATTGTTGACAATGAAAAAAGAGTTTGGACTAAAAATAAAATTCTAATGGCATATTCAATTAAGAAAAATGAAATTATAGATTATCCCCCAGAAAAATTGAAGGAGTTTGATATTATGGCTTATGAATGGATAGATAATTTGAACTTCACTCTAAATCCAAAAGATTGCATTAAAAATGCAGACGAATATATTTCAATCGTAAAACAAATATTTTTAGAAGACGGCTGGGATGGAGACGGAGATATTCAACTCATGTGGGTTCCACCCTTTATGCTGAAACAAGGAAAACAATGGGCATTTACAAAAGGAATCGCAGTTTGGCATGTCAAACAACTTGAAGATGGAACTTCCTGGATTTTATACCCAAAGGAACTATTTGAAAATGATGATAAAACGAATAAATAAAAGCTGCTATCAACATCGTATACCCGCTAGAATTGATGTTTTTTCACCAACTGATCAATTTACCAATTAATATCCCACGGGGATGTTTGCCGGTGAAAAACACCTGCAATGGCAAAAGCGCAAAACATGATTTAATGTCTAAAAGCATGTTCCCGCAACCAGGCACGAATAAGCTTGTGGTATAGGTCCCGTCAGGGACCATCCATTGGTAGAAAGCCGGAATAGACAGGTTACGCGTGCCGTAGGTACGCAACCCAATAAGCTCCTCCCCGCAGTTCGTGTTTTTCTCGCCGCAGTTGGTGTTTTTCACCAACTGGCCAAGTGCACAATAAAGATGCTTGCTGGTGAGCAAAACCAGCAAGGGCGTAAAAGTATTTTCGGGTATACATCTGTTTTGGGCCTTTGGTAAGCAAAAGAAAGCGAGCGTAATATGGAAGAACATAGCTAGTGGGGTTGTATGACATCTGTGATCCATTTTAAAACATTTTCGATATAAAATTAGCATGTTAAAGGGCCGGTTTATTTTTTTTGATCCCTTGTGATCCCTTCTGATCCCTTCTGATCTCTTCTGATCCCTTGTGATCCCTCAACGCCTATTTTCTGTATCCTTTCTGTATCGTTTCTGTATCCTTTGTATATCGTTTCTGTATCCTGGCTGTATCCTGGCTGTATCCTTCGTGTATCCTTTCTGTATCGGTAGGGGCCAATGCATCGCCGTTGTTGTGTCTTTTTGACCAACAACTGAAGCGTGGGCAACAAGTGTAGATTTTTTTCCCGCCGCAGTTCGTGTTTTTCACCAGCTGACCAATCGACGCCGTTTCTTCAAATCCCAACATCGTCAATTCTTAAGCCACCCCGTTAATTATAGCAAGACGTAAA
>JBCNOR010000083.1:0-11880 GCA_039593785.1 Niabella sp.
ACATAAGTAAATGCCGGGCATATAATCTCATCGCCTGGTTGTAGATCCAGCGCCATTAGTGCAATTTGCAGGGCATCAGTACCGTTGGCGCACGGTATGACATGTTGAACAGCAAGGTACTCTTCCAGCTCTTTTTGAAAAGCTGTAACTGCAGGTCCGTTAATAAAGGCCGCGCTTTCTATACATTTTATAACCGCCGCGTCTATTTCCGCTTTGATTTTTTGATACTGACCTTTAAGGTCTACCATTTCTATATTCATAATAACTGGATGCTACCGGTTTACAACAATTCTATTTTATCCCGATTAGTTACGGCTTTCATTGCATTTTTTGTATCAAAAATGGCTTTGGAATGTGCCTGTACCAAATCATAGTCTACTTTAGTATGGCTGGCTGTAATCATTACCAGGTCAGCCTTTTCCAATAATTGGGCTGTCAACTCTGTATATCCTTGTTTTACTATGCCTTTATGCTTGTATTGAGAAATATAGGGATCATAAAAAGAAACCCTGGCCCCTTTGGCCTCCAGCAGGTCTATTACATGAAGTGCGGGACTTTCTCTATAATCGTCAATATCCTGCTTGTATGCAACACCCAATATCAGGATACTAGAAGCACTCAGGGACTTTTTATGACTGTTTAAAATATTGGCTGCACGCTCCACGCAATATTCAGGCATACGATCGTTAATCATCATAGAAGATTCGATCATTGATGTATGAAAGCCAAACTCGCGTGCTTTCCAGGAAAGGTAGTAAGGATCAAGCGGTATACAATGCCCTCCCAGTCCTGGTCCGGGATAAAAAGCCTGGAATCCGTAAGGTTTGCTTTTAGCAGCATCAATTACCTCCCAAAGATTGATGTTCATTTTGTGGCACAATATAGCCAACTCATTCACCAAACCTATATTAATATTGCGGTAAGTATTCTCCAAAATCTTTTCCATCTCTGCTACCGCTGGGCTTGAAACGGTATGTACATCGCTTTCCAATACGGCGCGATACATTTGAGCAATTACTTCCAAGGCATCCGCTCCTATGGCGCCTACCACCTTAGGTGTATTTTTTGTTTTATAAATCAGGTTTCCCGGATCTACTCTTTCCGGAGAAAAACCCAGATAGAAATCAGTTCCACAAACCAATCCGGAACCTTCTTCAAGCAGTGGTTTTATAAGTTCCTCCGTAGTGCCGGGATATGTTGTCGACTCCAGTACTACCATCGCGCCCGGCTTAAGATATTTTGATATGGCAATAGTCGAATCTCGTATATAGCTGATGTCCGGTTGCTGATAAACATCTAAAGGAGTAGGTACACAGATAGCAATAAAATCAACATCTTTTACAAAGCTAAAGTCAGACGTAGCAGAAAGCATTCCCGATTTCACCAGAGTATCTAAGTCACTATCCACCACGTCTCCAATGTAATTTTGTCCTTTGTTTACCATTTCCACCTTACTTTCCTGCACATCAAAACCAATGGTTTTGAAGCCTGCTTTGGCTTTTTCGACAGCTAATGGTAAACCTACATAACCTAAACCAATTACACCTACAACAATGTCATGTTGCTCTATTTTTTTCAACAATAACTCTTTCATTTTGCTCTTTTGAATTAATAAGTATAGGAGTTTGCCCTAACCGAAAGCCTTTCACTCGCTCTGAGATAAAATGTTTTTAAAAAACCTTCGTATAAATAATATAAGTACAATTAAAAAGCTTCCCAGAAATCCGCCTACTATAAGTGTCTTTAGTTTGCTAAAACCTTCTTTATCTAAGGGTAATACAGGCTCATCAACTATTTGAATCAATGGGGTTTCTTTTTGCAATGAAATTTTACTAAGCTCAAGATTTTGTAAAAGTACTCCCAAAACATCCTGGTTAATTTCAGCAGTTACGCGTGCATTTTGCATCGGCGCTACGCGCTGTGCCATACGAGTTAAATTTTGATTAGGTGTAGCATCGGCTACTACGGCTGCCCGGTTAATGGCTCCGCTCATTATGCCACGCACAGAATCCGTTTTTGCTTGTAAAATAGCAATATTAGCTAAAGACTTTTTGGTTTTCGTATCCAGGTAAAATTGGTTCACATTAGCTACCAGCCTTTGATTGAAATTTTTTGCAAAAAGCTCATCTTGAGACTTCACGGTTACATAGATAATATTTAATTTCTTATCTCGTTTTGCAACATTCAGATAATTTTTATTAATATCTTTAACTATATAACCTAGGATACTATCATGTAACAGTTGTCGACGAGTAGTTGAATATTGGCCGGTGGCGTTGAATTTTATGGTTTTCAAATCGGGAAGTTTATTCCATCGATCCCTCAATTTATTAAAATCAATATACCGTTCAATCAACAATTGTTGTTTACCTTCAAAAACACTTTCAGAAAGCAGGGTATTGCTAATCATATACCGCGAACGATACAATTCGAGTATATTTTCTCCTTCGAATAAGCCACCGCCAGCTCCGCCTAAATCAATACCCAGTGAAGAGGCAATTCCCGCATAAGCTCCCAAGCCACCTGAACGTCCCCCCGTCTCCAGTACAAAACTGGTAGTGGCTGTATACACTGTTTTTTTAGAAAGCGCGTAGCTAAAACCTAAAGCTGCACCTATTAAACCAAACAACAGAATAATATACCATTTGGATAGCAAATACTTTACCCAATCGCGAATAGTAAAAATCAACTCTTTTAAAGAATTATTTTCTTCATCTGTTCTTTCTACGGAAAGTTCCAGTTTTTCCTGCATTGTTGTTACCTATTGTACTGTAAAAATTACGGTCTGATGATCGCAAAAATAAGTGCTGCTAGTGAAGCTATACCAGTGCCAATGCCGATCCAGGCCTGGGCAGACATTTTTTCTCTAATGGGCCTTTGCGGTACCAATATTTCTGATCCGGGTTTAACGCCTGGATAATTATTAAAGAAAATCGCTTTACGGGTACCTTCGACTGATCCATTGGCATGACTGATAAAAGCACCTCTCTTTAACGCCCGGCTCGTGAAACCTCCTGCGCTATTAATATAATATTTAAATGGACGGCCAGGCACATACACTACATTGATTGGCCGTAAGACTTCGCCCGATACTTTTACCGTTTGCAACATAGTAGGTATTTTAATCACATCACCTTCTTCCAGGATCAGATCATAACGCGATTTCGGATTACTGAGTATCTGATCCAGCCTGATACCCACCAGGTCGGAGTTAAGGCTGATGCCCGAACTATCGGTACCACTATAACGGTTCAAGCGTTTTAAGTTCAGCACCTGTAAACTGTCTTCCACAGCTTCATTATTTACATTTAAAGGATTATCGGTCGCCGGTCTTTTCAAGGAAGCTCCTTCGCTATAGGCAAATGCTGTGAGACCACCGGCTCTCTGGATAATATCGGAAATCCGCTCATTCTTGTTACGTATGGTGTAAATACCGGGTCGTAAAACCTCACCTAGTATCTGCACCTGTTTCAGGCTGCCAAAACCCTCAATCGGCCTAACCGTTACCACATCATAAGGCTGCAGCACGAAACCTGTATCAGCCAGGCTTAAATCTTTAGTCACCGTAGTGTGAAATACCTGGGCTATCTGCGCCTCTTTCTGGCTCAGGTCTGCACTTTGTACTCGTCTTGCTACTTCTATATTTAAAGGATTACCCGCCTGGCTAAAGCCGCCGGCCATTTGAACCAGGTCTTCTATCGTCATTTGGTCCGCAAAATCAAAAGTGCCGGCTTTTCTCACTTCTCCATTAATACTAACCGTATACCCGTCCCTTAAGTCAAATATGGAATTGATATTAACAATATCGCTTTTTTGCAGCGCCAGGTCGGCACTGCCCCCCTGCATTACTTTGGATACCTCGAAGGGCACCACACGGGTGGTATTGTCTGCATTTAAGCGGATGATATATCCTCTTTTTCCGAACACATCAGGTGTCAAACCGCTTGCCTGCGTAACCAGTTGAGAAATGGTAAGGCCCGGAGTAAACTCATACATACCAGGTCTCCCCACGGCTCCAACAATATCCACCTTGTTTTCAAAACGTTCAAAGATGGCATCCACAAAAACCTTGTCGCCGTTTTTCGGATAGAAATTAGGATAATCCATCAACTGCCTTACTACTATTTTCTGCGCCTCATCTGTGTTTTGAATAATTTTTACACGTGACTTATAAGCCATATCTGAAAAGCCGCCGGCATAGCGTAATACATCGGCCAGCGATTCTTCGGGCTTTATTTCATAAATTGCGGATCTTTTTACCTCCCCTAGTACATCCACTCTTATCTGGTAAACGGGCACATGAATGATATCCTGGTCTTCGAGGCGCACATTATCTGCGGGCATACCATTTACTAAAAAATCGTACAGATCAACTGTAGCTATAACACGGCTGCCCCTTATTACCTGTATATTTCGGAAAGAACCGCGATTATTAGGTCCCCCCGCGGCGTATAACGCATTGAACACACTAGCCAAAGAGGGAACCGTATAAGTACCCGGTTTGGTAACCTCGCCCGTCATAATTACTTTAATGCTACGGATATTACCCAGGTTAACCGCAATATTGGTTCGGCCACTTCTGATAGCGGGGTAAGTTCCGGACAAAGCCGACCTGATCTTGCTGGTAGCTTCTTCAATAGTAAGCCCGGCTACATATATTTTTCCTACATATTCCAATGAAATAAAACCTTCGGGAGACACGCGGGGCTTGTAACTTGCTTCGTTATCACCCGTAATATCAACTAACAATTCGTCATCCGGCCCTACCACATAATTCTTTGGCGTAGCCATTCGCAGGTTGGTCTCGAACGGTGATGCTCCCGAACGGAACAGGTTGGCGCCAAATATCCTGGATGGAGGAAGATCTCCTCCCCGGTTTGATTGCGACTTTTGGATTTCTTCGTCACCTGAAGCAGTTCTTTCCACATTCTGATCTTCAGAAGACTTATTTCTTAGCTTATTAGACCTGTCTTTTAACTTCTGAATTTCCAAAGCATCCATCCCCCTGGCTTTGGCCGCTGCCTCCAGCTGGCTTTCGGTCATGCCCGACTCTCCCATTCTTTGCATCATTTGCTGCACCTGGGCATCCGACATATTATCGACCTTAATCGTGCTTAAATCGCTGGGGACCTGTGTAGCGGTAGGTGCTTCTTTTGATGTGGAAGTAGCAGGCTTTTGGCCTTTAGGCTCATTTTGTGCACCGGCCTGTAAAGCCACACAAAATAGAACCAACGTGAAAAATCCTTTAATATTCATTCGAAAGTTTTGCGTTTGAAGATGGGAGCCCCCAAATGTCTTAAAAAAATACTCCCCTTTTGAGAGAAAAAGTTTCCCGCTACGTTTCATATTTGTCATAAGATTAAGGACGGCTGTGTTATACACAAATTGCGTGCAAATTTAGTGTTATGAACCCTTATCGGCCTAGTTTTTTTTACACATAAAAAAATCTGCCAGCCTAGGGCTAGCAGATTTCGTATGAAAACTAAAAATATGAATTTATTTATTCATAGCGAAGTTTTTGGCCTCTACAATCATATCGTCCATTACCTGGCCTGCCTGGTTTAAATAAATATCTTCGCTTAAGATCTTGATCCACTGCTTCAAACGCTCCTGCTTGTTTTTATCTTCCTTATATTTATCCAGCTCCAGGGGCAATAATGATACATTCAGGTTTTTCTTCAGCTTTTGCGCGGCAATGATCTGGTCTGCCTTGGCTTTTACCAGCTTTTTCTCCGCCTTGTACTTGTCGATATTTAAAGAGTAGCTTCTTTCATTTTCATCAGCCAGCCAGGCAGCATTTCTTAAAATAGTCTGGAAAGAACTGTCTTTTTTTAACCGGCTGTCGCTCAACTGTTTCAGGGTATTGATGTCGTACTCAGAAGCCCAGGGTGTGTAATTAGCCTTATTGATCTCATCGTACTGCAAAGCAAACTCATTATCTTTTTCCTTCAGTTTCAATGCGGCCATTTGCGTAGGCAACACAATATCAGATTCTACCCCTTTTAATTGGGTAGATCCGCCGCTTACCCGGTAAAACTTCCTCAAAGTCAATTTTACGGCACCCAGGTCTCCACCGCCGTCTCTTTTAAAACCGGAATGATCCAGTCCAATATTCTGCTGAACGGTGCCTTTGCCATAAGTAGAAGTACTTCCTATAACCACGCCCCTCTTGTAATCCTGGATAGCAGCCGCAAAGATCTCTGAAGCGGATGCGCTAAATTCATCTACCATCACCGCCAAAGGACCTGTATACAAAACCGATTTGTCCTCATCTTTCAATATCTGTGCCCCGCTGGTTCTGTCTTTTACCTGCACTATAGGACCATCTTTAATAAACAGTCCCACCATTTGTACTACATCATACAACGACCCTCCGCCATTCCTTCTCAGGTCCATGATAATGCCATCCACGTTCTCATCCTTTAACTTTTGTACTTCGCGCGCCACATCGGTGAAACTTCTTCTGCCATTAGGATCGTTAAAAGGCACATAAAACTCGGGCAGGTAAATAATACCGACCTTGGTATTTTTTACACTATCCCTTAAAATGGCGCTGCGCGCATAGGTATCTATATCATTTTCAATCTTTTCTCTCACCAGCGACACTTCTTTCACCGTCCCATCCGGCTTTTTAATGGTCAGTCTTACGGTAGTACCTTCTTTACCCCTGATCAGCTTTACCGCATCCGAGACATCATAACCCAGCATATCCACCGGCTGACCGTCTTTTCCCTGTGCCACTTTGGTGATGAGATCACCGGGAGCCAGCTGCCCCGATTTGGCGGCAGGGCTGCCCACATTAATGCTGATGATCTTGATCAGGCCTTCAGAATATTGTAAACCGGCGCCGATACCAAAAAAGCTACCACTTAATTCTTCGTCGAAATAGTTTTTATCTGCCGGGGGAAAGAACTCGGTGTGAGGATCCATGGCCGTAGTAATATTATCTACAAAAAGATTGAACTTATCTTCTTCTGTAAATTTCACCTTATACCGATCGAACATGCGGGTCATCATCGTATCGATCTTCTCCCGGGCTTCTTTTTCCAGTTGCACATCTGTTTTGGCCGATTTCGCAGAGCTTTTTCCCTCCTGCAAATCAACAAAACGCTCTAACGCATAATATTTCAGTTCTTTTCTCCAGCGATCCTTACGCTCGGCTACGCTGGCCGGGTACTGCAGCTTTTTACCATCCAGTTCCGCATTTTCGTTCACTGTAAAGTCAAAAGGCTGAGAGAGGATCTGGTTCTTCCATTGCACCGACTCTGCTATCCGCTGGTCAAACACTTTGGAGATACCAATAAAACTCTCCACCGGTGCGCCATTCATTTCATCATCGATCTTTGTAGCATATAAATCCGCCAGGGAATCTACGTCCCTTTTTAAAAATATCTTCTTTTTAGGGTCCAGGTCTTCCAGGTATTTGTTAAACACCTTCTGAGAAAATTCATCATTAATAGCCTTGGGATCGTAATGGCCCTGCGAGAGCAACCTGGATACCATGGTCATAATCAATTCGTATTTGCCAACATCGTCTTTATTGGGAATTATTTTGTTTTTGAAAGCAAAAAAAGATCCTGCCACTATCACCAGCAATATCAAAAACGGAAGTCTCTTCATATTAAATATGTATTTAAAAAATTTTACCACACTCAAAATTAACGTTTAAAAGCCATCATAGTTATCTATTTAAGAAAAGATTTGGAAATAACGGTTGGAGCAAAACCACCTGCTACAGTCACTTCCGGCCCCGGGGCCCTTGCAGGTGTTTTTCACCTGCAAATTGAATTAGTTGGTGAAAACACCAATCAAGGCATCAAGGTTTGACTCACCCAACTACTTTAACCGGGTGCATAACTTTTTTGGCTTTAAATATTTTTTACCGCTCCAAGGGAGTCCTTTGGACGGAGATGCGAAGTTTTACGCTCCAAAGGAGTCCTTCGGACAAAGAACGCAGAGTTGCAGAAAAAAAGTTATGCCCCTCTTCAACCACGGTATAAAAAATTCTGAGGCCTTTGCCGGTGTTTTTCACCGGCAAATTATCCCGGTTCCTGGCGGGCAAAAACAACAACCCGGGCATGAATGATAAAAGTTAACTGCCTGACCACTTAAATATTGGTATAAAAAATTCGTGCCAACAAAGTTGTTGTAATTACATCTTAATCCTTCACTGGTAGTTTTATCGGTTACTGCCGACCTGTAACAGGACTAACAGTAACAAGTGTCAACTTATTTCAGGACGGGTCAAATCTTTTAAAAGATAACAAAAAATTTTACAGCAATAAATTTTTCGGCCAAGGCTGGTCCGGCAGAGCATTGAACATTTAACTTTAAACAATGAACTTTGAATGTTCAACCAACTAAAAAGTTTCAAAAAAAATGATGTTTTTTGCTGCAATATCAATTCTTCTTCCTACATTTGCAGCCCTTAAACGGTGGTTGTAGCTCAGTTGGTTAGAGCATCAGATTGTGGTTCTGAGGGTCGCCGGTTCGAACCCGGTCATCCACCCCCAACAAACCCTGAATGTATGTTCAGGGTTTTGTTTTTTTATAACTATTTCACTATGAACCCCTGGCTTTATTCCATTCCCCTGGTATCAGCATGTATTGGCTGGATTTTCAACCGGGCAGTTTATCAGCAATTTCTAAATAGCTACCTGCCTGCGCGCAAAAATGCCATCGCCGTCCTGCTGGGTGAAAAGGCCGAGCAATTATTGCCCTTTTCGAAAATAGAAGAAAAAATAGGCGATCCGGCGCTGGTAGAAAAAGCCATGCCCATGATCGAATCGCATATTGATGAGTTTTTAACCGTAAAACTCCCTCAGGAAATACCCATGCTGGCCATGTTTGTGGGTAATAAAACCACCGATAAGATCAAAGAAGTATTTATTACCCAGTTGCGGGCCCTGTTTCCGAAGGTAATGGGCACTATTGTTCAAGACTTTAAAGGATCCCTGGATATCAAACAGGCAGTAGCCACCGAATTTGCCAAAACAGATATGACCGCCCTGCTCCAGGAAAAACTATCAGGCCCATCGAAAAAATTTGCCCTGGCCGGATTCCTGCTGGGCTTGCTGATAGGTGTACTCAACCTGTTGCTTTTCTTTATTCTCGCTTAAGGTTCTCTTCATAGCGTTGCTTTCCATTCATAAAGGAATGAGCGCGCTTATAATTAAAAACTATGATTGGTACAAGTTACAGGGGTTTTTCACGTCAAACCCTAAATTTTTTGACAATGCGATACTTTTTGATGGCCCTGGGCCTGTTTTTTACACTTACTGTTGCAGCACAAGGGGGCGGACAAATGCCTGGGGGTTCCATTTATGGCAAGGTAGTCGATTCGGCCACCGGCAAAGGCATGGAAGCAGCTTCCATACAGATCTACCAGACAAAACTTGATTCAGCGACCAAAGCACCTAAAGATATATTGGTAACCGGTATGCTTACGGCATCCAACGGCGACTTCCGCCTGGAAAACATTCCGGCCATGGGCCAGTACAAGCTGGTAGTTTCGGGCGTGGGGCATAAAACACATACCCGTAAATTCTCTTTTATCGATCCTAAAATGATGTCGGGCGGCAAGCCGGATATGCAGGCCATTATGGCCGCCCTAGACAAAGACCTGGGCAATATTAAACTGGCAACGGATATCGAAGTGCTCTCGGGTGTAACCGTTACCGCGTCCAAACCAGCCGTACAGCTGGGCATCGACCGTAAGATCTATAACGTGGAGAACAACCTGACTTCTGCCGGGGGTACCGCCACTGATGTATTAAAAAATGTACCTTCTGTAAACGTAGATATTGATGGTAATATCAGTGTACGCAATGCCAGCCCGCAGATCTTTGTGGACGGCAGACCCACTACCCTTACCTTAGACCAGATACCTGCTGACCAGATAGCCAGCGTGGAAGTGATCACCAATCCTTCTGCCAAGTACGATGCATCGGGTGGTACAGCGGGCATTTTAAATATTGTATTAAAGAAAACCCGTACTGTAGGTTATAACGGATCGCTGCGCGCCGGTATTGACGAGCGGGGCCGGTATAATTTTGGGGGCAACCTGAATGTACGCCAGGGAAAATTTAACGTGTTTGCCAATATCGGTTACAATCAACGTAAAACCATTTCAGACGGTACCACTGAAAGAAATACTTTCTTGAACGATACCACTGTTAATTTATACCAGACCGACCGCGCTATCGGCGATGGCCGCTTTTTGTTTGCGCGTGCGGGTTTCGACTATTTCCTGGACAACCGGAATACATTAACCTTATCGGGCATGACGGTTGACGGAAAGTTTGATAACTTTACTAACAGCACCATTACCGTTGACACGGTTGCCAATGGTAATGATATGCGTTCTAAAATTTTGAGGACAGCAGATGCCAACTTCCATTTTAATATGAAAGGCGGAGCCCTGGGATTTGTTCATAACTTCCCCAAAAACGGCCACCAGTTAACGGCCGACGGACAGTACAACAAAAGCAAGAATGATAGCCGGAACCTATTGACAAACAATATATTTGCCCTAAGCACCGGCCCACAAACCGGAAAGTCTTCCCAGTTACAGGAAGGTGCAGGAAACAATGAAAGGATCAATGCGCAACTCGATTATACCAATCCTTTAACCGATAAATCTAAGCTGGAAGCTGGTGTACGCTTTAACCAGACCAAGACCTATAGCCAGAATATTCTTTCGAGAGTTCTTGCGGATGGCAGCTTTATCGAAACACCGGAACTGTCTGCCAAGTTTAACTATGCCGATCGTGTGTATGCAGCTTATGGTAATTTCTCAAGTAAGATCGGAGAGAAATTTGGTTACCAGGTAGGTTTGAGGCTAGAAAGCTCTGAATACTCAGGCCGTGTATTTTCGGGTGCAGGTTATGCTACCGAAAACAACTTTAAGATATCTTACCCGGCTAGTTTATTCCCCAGCATCTTCCTGTCACAGCAATTATCGCAGTCGGAGCAATTACAGCTGAATTATAGCCGCCGTATCAATCGCCCGGGCTTCTTCCAGCTATTTCCTTTTGTAGACTATTCGGATTCATTAAACCTGAGCAGGGGTAACCCCAACCTAAAACCAGAGTTTACCAACTCATTGGAACTGTCTTACTCGAAGAATTTTGATAAATCCAATAACCTGATCCTTTCAGCTTACTACAAACATACTGATGGATTAATTACCCGGTACCAGGCAAGGGAAACCAATCCTTTAACAGATGAACTGGTAATTGTGAATACATTTTTAAACGCGAATTCCAGTTTTGTAGGTGGCTTTGAAGCCGTGTCTAAAAACGCACCAACCCCATGGTGGGACCTGACTACCAACCTGAATATCTATACTTCTAAAATCAACGTAGATGATCCTTCGATCCCTACCGCAGAGCAGATGTACAGCTGGTTTGCCAAGATTAATAACACATTTAAGCTGCCTAAAAACTTTACCCTACAGGTTTCAGGAGACTATAATTCTAAAACGGTATTAGCACCCGGAGGTTCGGGAGCCAGTAGCAACAGTGGCGGTGGTCGTGGTGGCTTTGGCGGAAACGTAAGTGGTAATGCACAGGGCTATAGTATGCCTACTTATGGAATAGATGTAGCCCTAAAATATGAGTTCTTGAAAAACAAAGCGGCATCTGTTACTTTAAGTGGCAGTGACATTTTCAAAACACGTGTAAATGATGTATACACTACTGCAGGCTTCTTCAACCAGCACCAGTACCGCGTCAGGGATCAGCAGTTTTTCAGTATCAATTTCGCGTATAGGTTTGGTAAGTTTGATGCTTCCCTGCTAAAGCGCAAAAACCTGAAAGCAGAACAGGAAGGCATGCAGGGCGGTATGCAGGGTATGCCGCAGTAAATAAAAATTAAGCG
>JBCNOR010000084.1:0-11866 GCA_039593785.1 Niabella sp.
AGCTCCATACTGGGTACTCCATTCACCGGCGTATAACGGTTATCGGCCACATACAGCTCTCCCAGACCGCGCAGGTATTCCAGTTTGCTTTGCTTGATTTGTCCCCCGGTAAAACGCAGAATGATCTGGTAGCGGCTGGCGATCAGTTGCTGTACCTCAGCGCTACCGGGATCGCCGTGCATCAGGCCGGTCAGCTTTTCCGAAATATCGCTAAGCGACGTTTTGAGGACGTCGATCTCCTCTTTAGTAAGGTTGCGCATATTGTCTTCCGCTTCCAGGATAGATTCCTTACCCCATTTCTCCATAGCTTCTGCTCTCCAGGCTTGCGCTTTGTCTTGCGGAATGCCTTCGTATAAATCTTCAACTTGTAACATAGCTTTGTTTTTTAATTTTAATAAAGTTTTGTCTATGGTACCAATCAATGTATGGAGCCGCTCTTTCTTTGCCAACAGCGCTTCCCTGTGCCCATGCAATGCCTGCACGATATCGAATGCCGGATTGTCGAGAATGGTACAGATGTCTTTCAGCGAAAAATCGAGTTCCCTGTAAAAAAGTATCTGCTGCAAGCGCAACAGTTCTTCTTCGCCATACAGCCTGTACCTGGCCTCGGTACGGGACGACGGTTTCAGAAGGCCGATCTTGTCGTACAGGTGCAAGGTGCGCACACTTACACCTGCCAGCTTTGCCAGCTTTTTTACAGAATAATTGTTCATCGTTTGGATTTTATACCTGCGGCAAAAATAGGGTATGACGTAAGGGTAGGGTCAAGAAAAACGATGACTTTTTTTGTTTAAAAGTTTGTTAAGCGGTGCTTCGAGCCAGATAGCACTGCTCTTAAAGCTTTCTGTACGGATGAAAAAATATTTGTTTTAGTGGCACTATTGTTTGCCATTAGAGATTAATTCTTATTAGCGGAATAGTAAAAAAAAATGCTTTACCTCAGTTTGGGGTAAAGCAATGCTTATAAAAATATAATGTCAGCGGATCGCTGTTTACAAATCACGGTTTTGACCGCTGTTTATTTGCTTCTATTATGTTTCTTCAGATTTCTTGTCTTCCGTTTGATGGGAGCGTACACTAAGCCCTATAAGTATAGCTTTCTCAACGGGACAAAGCAAAGCCTCCGGTTGGTTAATATTAAAATCTTTCTTTGTCAGCAAAGCGGGCTGCGCCATAAATTTTGGCAATGTACCGTAGTGGTTTTGTGCAGCATGAACAATAAAAGGATGACATAGATAAACCGTCCCTGCTTTGCCTGTTGCAGTGGCCGTTTCTTTGGCCGGGATCGTCTGTATACGTTGCGCCAATTCTATAAAAGAAAGACCCTTTTCACCTTCAGGTTCGAGAATTTTTGCAACGTCAAAATGGGAACCTGCCCGGATAAGGGTCGGTGCATCCTGCTCTGTCACATCAGAAAACAGGAACAGCATTAATAATCCACGGCCCTTTGAGTGAATATTTATCCGCCATTCAAAATAGTTGGCAGCATCTTCTCCTGCAAAGCTTGCATCCACGTGCCAACCTGTGTCATTTGCCCGCTCTTTAACGGGGAAGCGTATCGGAAATGAGCCTAATGTTACTCTTGGCAGCCAATTGCCTTTTCCTGCCAATTGGTCAAAAGCATGATGAAGTATATTGCTGTTGGCTGCTTTTCTAAAGGGCTCAAGCCCCAGCTCACCGATTCTGATTACCGGTTGGGTCCAACTTTCAGGATCGTTTGGGTCGCATTGAGTAGCTTTCCATAATATTTCCCGGCAGTCTGCTGCAATCTCAGCGGAAAAAGCATTTTCTATTTTCACAAACCCGTTGTGTATAAAGCCGTCTATTTGCTCTGTTGTTAATTTTTCCATCGTTGTTTAATACTTATTATTGTATCGCATCACTTTACAACCACCGTTAACTTATGTTGTAACCCAGGTTTTAAACTGCGGCACTTTTTCACGGCTCACTATTATTTTTTCTTTCGATTCGGGTTGCATCCTCAGCAGCAGCTTCCCATTGAAATAATGATGTACTTCCTTCAACGCTGCACGATTGATAACGAACTGGCGGTTGGCGCGGTAAAACTGCGCAGGGTTGATGTATTTGGCAAGCTCATCGAGCGAGCGTTCGTCCAGCACATGAGCCGTACCATTCAAGAGCGTACCGCTTACAATGCCGCTGCGTATTTCAAACCAGGCAAAGTCTTTGACCTGCAAGGGCAAAAGCCGGTCGCGGTAAGGTATCAGCAAAGTTTCCTTATACCTGGTTGAATCAGCCAGCAAGGAATGGATGCGTTGTAAATAAGCAGGATTTGCAAAATCCGGTTGCTGTGCAAGGCGTTGCTTTTCAAATTTGTCGATAGCTTTCTGAAGCCGCTCTTCGCTGATGGGTTTTAGCAAATAATCCAGGCTGTTTACCTCAAATGCCCGAATGGCATACTGATCATACGCCGTGCTGAAAATGACAGGGCAATTAATTTCTATGCTTTCAAACAGATCAAATCCATGCCCGTCAGCAAGATGTATGTCTAAAAAAATAAGATCGATTGCAGGATGAGCAGCAAGAAAGTGTTGAGCTGCCTCCACGCTGTCTATTATCGGTCCAAAAGCGGCATCAGGTCTGTACGCGGCAATCATATCCGTCAGTTGCCTTGCGGCATTGGGTTCATCTTCTATAACCAGTATGCGAATCATCTTATAAGGTTTCCTGTTGCATTTCCCGCTCCTCAAATGTTTTTAAAAGCGGAATGGATACGATAAAATTTTCATCACTCCTGCTGATCTCTATTTCCTGGTTACAAAGATAAAGATACCGCTGGTTGAGATTATACAAACCCGTTCCGGTGTTGCCCGGCAGCTGCTTCTTGGCACTCACTTTATTGGATATGGTCAGGCGGTTTTCAGTTGCAGTAAGGTAAATGACAAGCGGCGAGCTAAGAGATACCACATTGTGCTTCACTGCATTTTCTACCAGCACCTGTACCGAAACAGAGGGTAGCAGATAACTGTAAAACGGGTGGGGAATATCAGTATGAACCACAAGGCAGCCGGCATGCCTTTCTAGCAGCATACTGATATACGCATTGGTAAATTCCATTTCGGCGGCAAGGGTTATTACGGGTGTAGTGGTGGAGCTTAACAGGTAGCGGTACACCTGCGACATATGGGTTACAAATTTCTTTGCCGCTTTGGCATCCCTGTCTATTATCGCATTGATCGTATTGAGCGAGTTGAATAGGAAATGAGGATTCACCTGCGTTTTCAATGCCTCAAAAGTGGCTTCGGCATTGGCTTTCAGTAACCGTTCATTGTTGATCTTCTGCTGCTGGTTCCTGATGAGCAGGGTATATATTTCTGCGGCGAAAATGCACAGCACTACTTCGACAACAAGGCTTATGTTGAATAAAAAGACCGTGGCTTTTGCCGAAAGGACGCCACTGCCTTCAGGTAATTCCAACAGGTTTAATATCCATTTTATTACAAAAAATGCCGCAATATTCAGCAAAAACCGATGTGTCCGTTTGAATGTGTTAAGTGGTTGCAGCGTAAACCGGCTTATATTTATCCAGAGGAAAATCCACGCAACTAAAAAGGAGTAAAGAAATTTCGTGCCGAAGTTCAGCCAGGTGATTTCGGCAATGCCTAAATGAGGATTGGCCTTTATATATACCGCTATCACCAGCCGCGGTACTATCATAAACACCGCTATTGCCAATGCTACGCACGGCAATAGCCTTTTATTGCTTTTAGAACGGTTCATTCACCCGATTGAAATTTCAGTTATCTGTTTGCCCTTCTCGATTTCATGTCTTTCTTTACTTCATCCTGATGCGCCTTAAATATTTTGTACTGGTCAGGCGTTAAAAGCGCTTTCATGCTGCTGTTCCTTTCATCCGTAATTTTTTTGAACTTTTTGTACTTGCTCATTCTACGTCCATTATCGTCTTTCAATGTCGACAGTTCTTGTGCAAATTGCAAATTAATCTCTTCAAACTTCGCTTGCTGCTCTTCCGTAAGCCTAAGCTCAGCTTTATACGTTTCCATTTTTGCTCTTAGCTCTTTTTTTTGCTCTTCGGACAATTGCTGGGAGGTTTGCGCCTGAGCTGTTAAGGCACAGGAAAAGATAAGCAGAATGCCAATACATACTTTTTTCATTCGATCTTTTTTTAGTTAGACATCAGCAAAGAGACGAAAACACACCGGGACATTTACCATAAAGTCCAGCGAAGTGGCAAAAACGGACCTTGAAGCGAATAGTTTTCTATAAAACTTACTGCAGGGTAGGGTGGTGGAAACAAAGCGTTTTATCGATAGAGCGATATTTTTATTTTTGTGGCAAGCCATGTTTCTGGAAGGGTAAACGGTACGACTATAGATCGGCTTACATTGAGCAGACTATTCAAAGCGCTGAAAGTTGCCCGCTTCAGCGAGGTTTTTGCCTGTTTTAGAGGCCGTCATGCGCCGGTCTTTATATATTAATTTTACTTTTACCAAGTGAAAATGCAAAACTGGATTCCTGGGCTGATCGTATCATTGGGAGTATCGCTCATTGGAGCTCTTCCCAGGGTCATCCGCATGGAGCGACTCGAGTTTCACCTGGTTTTCATCAGTATTGCATATAATTTTGTGTTCTGTGTCTGTTGCTGGCTGGCGCATCAGTTTATATTAAGCAGGGCGAGGCGATTAAATATCAGCAGCAGACTTATTCCGTCCCTATTTATTGCGGCTATCGCTATCGTTGGCGTCAGTAGTTTTGCCTTTTTACTCGATACCGTTTTTGCATTAGTGAGTCATCGTGCTGTACTGCTTCCCGAAATTGCAGACGACAAACGTCCCTATGTTTTGTTGCTACGGAGTGTGGTGATCAGTGGCTTGTTCTACTTTATAACCTATTACCTGCATATGCTGTCGGAAAAGCAACGGAATATGCTGGAAATCGCAGCGCTCAAGCAAGCCCAGCTTGCCGCTAACCTTTCTTCCCTAAAAGAGCAGCTAAGCCCGCATTTTCTTTTCAATACCCTCAATACCCTCAGCACACTGACCCGGGAGAGGATCGTAAAGGAATATGTATCGGAGCTAGCCAATGTGTATCGCTACGTGCTTCAATACAAAGACAGCGACACTGCCACCCTACAGCAGGAGCTTCATTTCATAGACTCTTACCTGTACATTCTTAAAACCAGACTGGAAGACGCCATTCAAATCGAGATCAAGGTCAATCAACAACTGCTGAACCGGAAAATGCCCCCGCTTACGCTCCAGTTATTGCTGGAAAATGCGGTTAAACACAACGTCGCCTCCGCATCCAGGCCACTACAGATCGAAATCAGGACCAATGGTGAGGAACTGCTTAAGGTGACCAATAATCTGCAACCCAAAACATCGGTGCAACATAACACCGGCATAGGACTGGATAATGTAGCGCAACGCTACCGGCTGCTTTTTGATAAAGACATAAGTATAGAAAAAACGGAAGCAACATTCACTGTAAAACTACCACTTGTATGACCCGGGTATTAATTATAGAAGATGAAGCCAAGGCCGCCAGGGAGCTTGCCAGCCTTCTTCATGATATTGACGCCGATATCGAAGTGCTGGCTACCCTGGATTCGGTAGAACAGGCCATAGCCTGGTTTGGAGAGAACAGTCAACCCGACTTGATCTTTTCCGATATACAACTGGCCGACGGCTTATGTTTTGACATTTATAATAAGGTTAGCATCCACAGTCCCATTATATTCTGTACTGCTTTTGATGAGTACCTGATGGAAGCTTTCGATACCCATACTGTAAGCTACCTGCTCAAACCCATCACCCGCGGCAAGATGGAAAAGGCCCTGGATAAATTTCATTCCCTCAAATCGGCCTTCGAAAAGCGGCAGGAAGAACAGAAGTTGTCCGGCCTGTTGCGGCAGGTTAGTCAGTCTTACAAAACGGCGCTGCTGGTGTACCAGAAGGAATCAATAATACCTGTCCAGGTAAAAAATATTGCCCTCTTTTATCTGGATAAAACCATTGTGAACATCATTACTTTGAACGGGCAGCGTTATTATTTGTCTGCCAAACTGGACGAACTGGAGAAAGTGCTCGATCCATCCATGTTCTGCAGAGCCAACCGTCAGTTCCTGGTGAACAGGGCTGCCATTGCCAATGCGGAAAAATTCTTCGCCCGCAAATTAGTCGTCAAACTAACCGTAAATACGCCCGAAAACATTGTTGTCAGCAAGGCAAAAGCTTCTGAATTTCTGCATTGGCTGGAAGGCATTTAGAATAGGAAACAGGAAAGGAATAAAATTGCGCCCGAACCTATCGCCTGCCGGTTTACATACCGCAAAGATTATACCGGCAGGAACGATAAACGGACATAAATAATCGAAATAAACCCGCAATATGGAAAACCAAGCTTCCCGGATCAAACCACTGGTTGTTTACTTCACTTTGGCCTACTTAATCAGCTGGTCAATCTGGTTTCCGCTATACAGCTCAGCCTTCGGCATTGTAGGTCTGCCGGTACTGCCGTTTCACCATGGCATAGGTGGCCTTGGGCCGCTGATAGCTTCCTTTATCACCACCGGTATATTTGAAGGTAGCCGGGGTATAAAAAGCCTTGTAAAGCGCATGGCCAAAGCTAGTCCGTTGCTGTATATAATCATAGCTGCGCTTAGCCCTTTTTTGCTCGCATTTATAGCTTCTTTAATCAGCTATGGGGCAAATCAACACCCCATAAAGCTATCCGGTCTTTTCGAGGCTAAGGAGTTTCCCGAATTTAACTTTGCAAGTTTCCTGTTGTATAACCTTGTTTTCTTTGGCTTCGGCGAGGAAACGGGCTGGCGGGGCTTTGCATTGCCCCGCTTGCAAAATAGAGCCAATGCGCTTACGGCAAGTATTGTCCTAACTATGTTCTGGGCCATCTGGCATTGGCCGCTATTTCTGTATCGTCCGGGGATGATGAATATGGACATTACGGGTACATTAGGCTGGTTATTCAGCCTGCTCACTGGTAGTATATTGCTGACCTGGCTATATAATTCTTCCAAGGCAAGCATATTGGTCTGTGCTCTTTTTCACTCGACCATCGACATAGCATTCACCGCTGATTTCAACGACCAGAATATATCCAACTACATGGGTATGCTTATTACTATATGGGGTATTGCTGCCATTGTTATTTTTAAGCCGGGAAATTTATCAAGAACCCCAAAATCGATTAAATGAACAAGGCAACCATGCACCGTCAGAGACTGTTTGTCGTCTCGATGGACGTAAACTGAAAAGTATTGCCTCAGCATATTTGAAACCATTTTTTGGCAAAGCAAAGCCGTTTATTTAAAGGCTGTTTTGGCCTATCCTGCTTCCATCTTAGTTACTCTTAAGCTATATAATTACCTATACTGCAAAGCTGTAAGATCGCTGCTTATTGGTCCTGGTTACCGGTAATGCGTCGCCATGCCCACCTGAATGTCGAAATTGCCTGCTTCGCCAACATTATACTTCTCTTGTAAACGCTGCCTCTGCAATTTTGCTGTAATCCACGCGCACAGCACCATGCGACACTCCATAAAAAAATACGGTATCCAATGCCTGATGGCGTTATTGCTCTTGCTGCTTGCCTGGGGCTGTATCAGTATATGCTTTGTTATATGCGACTACGGATACTATTGCCATTACTGTTATTACTATGACTATTATTGTGAGGAGTGCATATACTGCTATTGGTTTGGCTGTTGGTAATGTCAGCTTCAATATAAAATATGCCCGTTTCAACCGGATCAATATTTATAATCGACCGCATGACCGTCAAAGGAGTAATTGTTCACTTTAAAAAAGTAAGAAAATGAAGCAAGTAATTTTTTCGATAGCACTGTTTGCCTGCAGTTTGCTGGCCTTAGATACTGCTGCACAGGTGTCCGTATCGGTAAGAAGGAGTGTACCCCTTTATTGTCCGCCCCCTCCGCCTGCCAGGGTGATAATTGTGTCGCCACCCCCTCCGCCACCCAGGCCCAGGGTAGTAGTGGTAAGGCCGGCGCCGGTATTAGTGCCGCAGCCAAGGCCGGTAGTAGTGGTAAAGCCAGCACCCCCGGCACCAGTGTATGTTGTAGGCAGACCCCGAAGGGCCGTAGTGATTTACCGCTAATCTCTGTCCCCGATCCAAATCCGGATCCGGCAGCGATCTCTTTTTTATCCATTTTATGTACCCTTTAAACAAATACAAACAATGAAAAAAGCAATGCAATTCGTCTCCCTGGCAATGCTGTTGGTCGCTGCCTTATTCTTCCCCGCAAAGGCACAAAGCGGAGCGGACGCTATCCTGGGAAAATGGACCAATGAAGACAAGACCCGTGTTATCGAATTTGTAAAAGCAGGTAGCGGTTACAACGCAGTGATCAGGGAAGCGCCTGACAAGAGTATGATTGGTAAAAACCAGCTGGCAAATATCAATTACCACGAGGGAGCCTATAACGGTAACGTTCTGCTTCCTAAAAAGGGCAAGAGCTTTCCCTGCAGCCTGCGGATAAAAGCGGACAGTAGCATGGAATTGACAGCGAAAGCAGGACTGATGAGCAAGACACAGGTGTGGCGGAAGATGAAGTAGCCGGAATAGTAGCCAGTAGCCGGAACCAAAGCGATTAGTCGTTCTGATTCCGGCTACTTACTTTCAGCTCTCAATCTGGTTAAAAACTACGATTAGCTTGTTGTTTTTCTTATTCTATTACAGCATTTATCTTCGCCCAAAGATCATTGTCGAACCCTGAAACAGCAAAGTTCGGATTGTTAGGGTCAGCGGCTTCACCCATTCTGACGATAACCATTTTTTTACTGGGTATCACATAAATACGTTGATCGTTGGCGCCCATTGCTGCGTACATATCGGCCGGTGCATTAGGAACCAAAAAGCCGTTGTAAACCGTTTGCGTACCAG
This sequence comes from Niabella sp., assembly GCA_039593785.1. Lineage (GTDB taxonomy): Bacteria > Bacteroidota > Bacteroidia > Chitinophagales > Chitinophagaceae > Niabella. Next base: position 8,902 of record JBCNOR010000084.1, read on the forward strand.
GTATCATAAACTTCGATTTGCCATTAAGCCACCACAGGTAGCCATAAGATGGATTGATGTTTTGCGAAGTGTTGACGCCTTCCGTAAAATAGGCCTCATTGATTATGGGCTCGTTCGCCCATTTCCCTCTGTTTAGCGCCAGCAGGCCAAACCTTGCCATACTTCTTGTGGTGCTATGGTATATAGTAAAAATGGCGCCAAAATTCCAAAAGCCATCCATTCCTATTTTATTTTTCAGCCTTTCGTTGAAGTAGGTTTCAAAATCTTTATTGCTAGCATTCGATACCACATTTATCAGTTTCTGGAAAACATTGCCATAGGCCCACCTTGTACCGGCATCGGCCACATAAGTGAGGTTGGACTTTACCACCAATTGCTTACTGTCGTCAATGCCCGATGTCATCGTCAGCAAATGCCTTACAGTTATAAGGTCTTCCTTTGCCTGGGGCATACTGGTCCATGCTGTACCCAAATAATCGGAAGCTTTGTTGTTGATATGCAACAAGCCCTCCTGCTGGGCAATGCCTGTTACGACAGATACCAGCGTTTTGCCTGCGCTGTTCCATTCCCATGTAGCAGCAGCAGCGTGCCCGTTAAAATACGCTTCCATTGCAATGCGGCCATTGACAAGTATCATAAACGACTTGGTATTTTTCTGGGCAAGGAAAGTTTTCAGATCGGCAATAGCATTCGTATCCCAGTTCAGCTGCGAGGCAGGAATGGTTTCCCATGTCGTACCCGAATTGGCGGGGAAATAAAGAGCCGTATCAGGAGTAGCTGGCACCGGATCTTCTTTTTTGTGGCAACCGAACAAGGAAAACACCAGGAAAAACAAGAAGCTGATATTCTTCATAACAGAGAGATTTGATGATTGGATTTCGCTACTGGCCAAAAGTTAAATCATTGCCTAAAATATGTACCCACCGGAGGAAAAACCGGCCTGCTTTACGTCAATACATGATTACGAAATTGATGGGCTGCCCGTCTCAGTCTTTTCTTTGCCCGCTTTACACATAAACCGGTTTTTAAATCCCGCTGCGCCTATCAATTTTACACCCATAAGCCAATTGGCTTGTTGTACAATGATAAATGTAAGATTAATATTTTCAGTGCTGCTTATAGGTACGGGTGCATCTTCCGCATGGGCGCAAATAAGCTTTAGCTCTCTGCAGCAGGTGCTTGACTATGCGGACAACCATGCCATCAGCATACAAAGCGCAAAAAATCAGCAGCAGATCGCAGCATCTAAATACAAGACATCGAAAACCGCCTTACTACCGGCTCTTAACGCCTCGGCCGGGTTCAATGACAATATTACCCTTCAGCCTACACTCGTACCCGCCAACCTTTTTAACCCGGCGGCACCAGCCGGAACCTTCAACGAATATACCTTTGGCCGGAAATATGTGTACAGTACCGGTGCGCAGGTCAGTTGGGATGTAGTGAATTTCCAGAAGTGGTTTGATGTTAAAACCACTGATGCCGCCCAAAAGCTAAGCGAAGCCAACATCGTCAACGCAAAGTTCCTGATATATAACCAACTGGCGCAAACCTATTTTTCTATCCTGCTTACCGAAAAATACATCGATATAGCTAAAGGAAATAGCGCGGCATCGGATAGCATCTACCGTATTGCAAAGGACAAATACGAGGCTGGAATATTCACCGAAGAAAACCTGAACCGTAGCAAAATACAGCTGGTACAGGCGCAGCAGCAGGTATCGGGCCTTGCTTCCTCCCTTACGCAGCTCTACAACCAGCTACAGGCGCAGCTGAACACCAATGAGCAACTGGTACTGACAGATACCCTTGCTACCGCGTCTACCGACGAAGAAGAGAAAGCAATCATCACTTCTGTTCATCCGCAGGTGCAGGTACAGGAGGCTCAATTGAAGCTTAATGAACAGCAACTGGCGCAAAGCAGGTCCATGCTGTATCCAACCCTCAGCCTGGGTTACCAATACAATCAGAATTGGGCTTCCGACAAAATGTTCGACCTGTCCGGCGCCAATAACCTGCCCCAGCAATTTTGGGGCGCCAAACTCAGCATCACTCTTTTCAATGGTTTGGCCAGCCGGGGAAAGATCAGCCAGTCGAGGATACAACTTCACCAGCAACAGCAGGTACTGGCCAATCAGCGGCTTGCTGCACAAAAGGAAGACGAGAACCTTGACCTGCAATATCAACAGAGTATAGAAGACAGGAACAAACAGGAGGAGATCTTGTTGCTGCAAACCGATAACGATAACCATTCCAAAGACCGGTACGAAAGCGGCATTATAGGGCTGGATGAGCGATTGGACAAGTTTACCGACCTGCTACAAGTGCAAAACCAGTATATGCAAAGCCTCAGCAACTATTATATCAATTATTACAAGCGTTATATCCGTATAAAGCTATAACCGTAAACACAAAGCAGCATCGATGAAAGTAACCACTATTGTAACCGCAATCGTATTGCCCCTGCTATGCCTTAGCGCCTGCAAGCGGCAACAGGAAACCAGACCGGTGAGGAAAACCCTGCAACAGGCCGTTTTTGCAAGCGGCCACCTGGAGCAGGAAGAAGAATATGTAATTGCCGCTACAGCCGACGGCACCATCAAAGAACTCAGTATCCATGAAGGGGACAATATAAGTGCGGGACAGAAGCTGGTACGCATAAAAAGCGAAGTGCAGCATACACAGTTGCAAGAGGCTCAGGTAGTGTACGAGGATGCGCTGCAAAATACGGCGCCCGGTGCACCCCAGCTGGCGCAGATCCGCACCCAGATCGGTGTAGCCAAAGCTCAGCGCGACCAGGACCAGTTGAATTACGAGCGCTATACCGCATTGAGAAGCCGCAACTCCGTGTCGCAACTGGAATATGAAAAGGCGGCGCTGCAATACAAAACCTCCCAAGGCAACCTTCTGGCGCTGGAAAAAAATTACAGCCAGGTTCAGGACGCATTGCACCTGAATGCAGCCA
>JBCNOR010000085.1:0-11792 GCA_039593785.1 Niabella sp.
GGTAATCCGGAATGGGTAGAACCCTATAAACCTTTTCGCATTGCGGGCAATTTGTATTATGTAGGTACCTGGGATCTTGCTTCTTACCTGATTGTTACCAGTAAAGGAAATATACTGATTAATACTGGATTGTCTGGTTCAGCGTCTCTTATCAAAAAAAATATTGAGGAGCTGGGATTTAAGTTTTCCGACATTAAAATACTCCTTACCAACCAGGCGCATTACGACCATTTAGGCGCCATGGCCGCCATCAAAAAGCAAACAGGCGCGAAATTTTATGTAGATGCAGCTGATGCGGCAGTTTGCAAAGCCGGCGGGGCCAATGATTATGAGATGAGCCATTTGGGCAGGAGCTTTCAGCCTCTTATACCAGATCGGTTATTAAAAGATAAAGATGTCATACAGCTGGGAAGTACCCGGCTTACCATGCTGCATCATCCCGGCCATACCAAGGGTTCCTGCAGCTTTTTATTGGATGTGCCGGATGGTAAGCGGCTTTACAAAGTGCTTATAGCTAATATACCAACTATTATTACAGACAAGCCTTTTTCGAAGGTTACCGCTTATCCCCGAATCCGGCAGGACTATGCTTATACAATTCCGGCTATGAAACAGCTTCAATTTGACCTGTGGGTAGCCGCTCATGCCAGCCAGTTTGAGCTGCATACAAAAAGAAAAGAGGGGGATGCCTATGATCCCTCGATTTTTGCTGATCGTAAAGGGTACGATAAGGTTTTGGAGAAACTATCTGAAGATTTTAAAAATCATCCTTAAAAAACTTATTCACCGGATGTTAACGGTAGGCGGTGAATTTGCCAGCGCAAAGCCTATCCTAAACCTTTTCCTTCTATTTTTGTATTTATTCAAATCAAAAAATATATGGCAGACGAGAGTATAGAAAGAGTGCATTGTTTAATTATTGGTTCCGGACCGGCGGGGTACACAGCGGCTATTTACGCAGCCCGCGCTAACCTGAAACCGGTTTTATACCAGGGTATCCAGCCCGGGGGGCAGTTAACTATTACAACAGAAGTAGAAAATTATCCGGGCTATGCCGAAGGCGTGCAGGGACCGGAAATGATGATAGATTTTGAAAAACAGGCCAAACGCATGGGAGCAGATATCCGTTATGGCATTGCTACCAAAGTAGATTTCTCCGGCCATCCGCATAAAGTATGGATCGATGAAGAAAAACTGATCGAAGCAGATGCTGTGATCATTTCTACCGGCGCTTCAGCCAAGTGGCTGGGTTTGCCCAGTGAGGAAAAATACAATGGTTTTGGTGTGAGCGCCTGCGCCGTTTGCGACGGTTTCTTTTTTAAGGGCAGAGATGTAGCGATAGTAGGAGCGGGGGATACTGCGGCTGAAGAAGCTTTATATCTTTCCAAGCTGTGTACCAGTGTGCATATGCTGATCCGTAAAGATGAAATGCGCGCCAGCAAAGTAATGCAGGAGCGTGTGTTTAATACCCCCAATATCAAAATACATTTTAATACAGAAACTGAAGAGATACTGGGTGAGAAAACGGTAACGGCTGTACGGGTGCGTAATAATCAAACGCAGGAGGTTAGTGAAATACCGGTAGGCGGTTTCTTTGTGGCCATTGGTCACCAGCCTAATTCTGATATCTTCAAAGGCTTTGTAAATATGGATGAAACAGGGTATATCCAAACAATACCCGGTACCTCCAAAACCAATATAGAAGGTGTTTTTGCTGCCGGTGATGTGCAGGATAAAATCTATCGCCAGGCGGTAACGGCTGCAGGTAGCGGTTGTATGGCGGCTTTGGACGCAGAAAGATACCTGGGAGAGAAAGGGTTATAACCGATATCACAATAACAAGATTATTAAAAGTTCCCGTTTCGGGAACTTTTTGTATTTTTGTATTATAGCCGATGAAAAGAATCATATCCAGGAGAAGCTTGCGGGAGTTTTGGAACCGATACCCTGCATCAGAGCAGTACCTCAAGGTGTGGTATGAGACTTTGAAAATGTCAGTTTGGAAAACCCCGCAGGATGTTAAGAAAACTTATATTCATGCAAGCATTTTGAAAGAGAATAGAATCGTATTCAATATAAAAGGCAACTCATACAGGGTTATTGTGAAGTTCAATTTTGAAAAGCAATGGGCTTTTGTAAGGTTTGTGGGTACACATGACGAGTATGACAAAATCGATGCAAATACTATCTGAACAAAAATGAATATAAAACTCATTAAAACAGAAAAAGACTACAATAGAGCACTTCAGAGACTGGAGGAGATTTTTGATGCCCCGCCGGATTCCAGCGAAGGTGATGAAGCCGAGCTTTTAGCTCTTTTGATTGATAATTATGAGAACGAGTACCATTCTATTGAAGCGCCAGATCCTATCGAAGCAATAAAAATCAGAATGGAAGAAATGGACCTGAAACAAAAAGACCTAGTAGATGTAATTGGCAGTAAGAGTAAAGTTTCGGAAGTGCTTAATAGAAAGAAAAGATTAAGTGTTGATATGATTCGAAAGCTCGAAGAATTGCTGAATATTTCTGCTTCAGTTTTAGTAGCCAACTATAAAATTTCAGGATAGCAATGCTTATTACATTACATCTTGAAAAATTGCAATTCTTCGCCTACCATGGTTTATATGAAGAAGAAAAAAAGCTGGGGAATGAGTTTGAATTGAATATTTCAGCTTCATTCTTTTCCACCGAACCTGTTATCGCCGAAATAGATCAAACCATTAACTACGCGGCCATTTACGAGCTGGCAAAGGCCGAAATGCTGGAACCCCGGGAGTTATTAGAGACCTTCCTTTCTCAACTGGCTGAAAAAATAAAAAAGCAATTTCCCGGATTGGTGAAGCTAAAGATGAGTTTGTATAAACTACAAATGCCTATTACCGGTTTCCGGGGGCGCATAGGGGTAGAGATTGAAAAAGAATATTGACTTTTTTTAGAGAGCATGTTGCGTTTGCCTCCCGACGCCCGTTCTTTTATTTAAACTATAATTTATGAGAACAACAATTGTGCTTTTCCTTTCCCTGTTTTTTATCGCTTGCTCAAAATCTGATAATAAAGTAGAGCTGGACTGCGATGCAAAAATGACCGAGAAGTTTAAAGACCAGATCACCTGTACCGAAATTCCAACAATGGGGCCTTGTTACTATTTAGGTAAGGGGATTTACAAGGGAACCGAAATCTACTTTATAGATATTATTTGCGCTGCTTGCGGCACAAAGGCGCCCCAGGAAGGCTATGACTGTGACGGCCGTAAAATAGCTATTGAAGATTTTATTAAAAACGTAACTGATACCAGAGCAGTTAGTCCTCAAAGAAAGGACTAAAATGCACTACTTCAGATCAACTTCACTAAATGCAAAAGGTAACAGGTCCTTTGCAGTATCAATGATATAAACAGGGCCTTCCATACCCGCTAAGATCAGTCGTATGGGGTGCTGTACCCGGTTTTCATATTCCACCAGCGATTGCCGGCACATCCCACAGGGAGATATGGGACGGTTACTGTCGCCCTCCTGGGGTTGGTAAGTAATAGCCATGGTCTCAATAATTTCATTCGGGTACAAAGTGCCGATAGCCGCTAACAGGCTACGTTCTGCGCAAATACCCACCGGGAAGGATGCATTTTCCTGGTTGGTTCCTTTTACAATTTGCCCGTTTGCGAGTTGTGCTACACTGGCTACATGAAATTTGGAATAAGGTGCATACGCCACTGATGTGAGTACCCGCGCTTGTTGTAACAAGCCTGCATCCTTTGGATCCAATACTGAACTGTCTGCTGCAACTTTATATGAGAACTGGTGACTTTTTTCTTTCATCGATTTTAATTTTCAGGAAAGAGCAAAGGGGAGGCCGTAGTTAATACAAGAGCCATCCGGCAGTTTTTTCTTCCTGTTCCCGGTTAATAAAGATACTATTGTTATATTCACATCTCTAAATTATTGATTCAAAAAAAAACTTAAACCTTTTTTATGTTTAAAAAAGTTGTTGCTTTTGCTGTTGCCGGTTTGGTTTCATTAAATGTTTGGGCTATGAATGCAGACGATTTAATTGGCAGATGGGATATTACCCTGGACAAAGATGGTGCAGCCAAGCCATCCTGGTTAGAAGTAAAACTATCGGGGATGAAAACCCTGGTAGGATATTTTGTAGGCGACGATGGCAGTGCCCGTCCTGTTTCAAAAGTGAAGCTGGAAAACGGGAAATTTTCTTTTGCAATTCCCCCGCAATGGCAGGCCGAGGATAATGACCTGGTGGTAGAAGGCGAGTTGAGCGGAGGAAGCCTGAAAGGCACGATGGTGTATCCTGACGGAAAAAAATACAGCTGGACCGGCGTAAGAGCACCTTATCTAAAAAGAGAAAAAGCGCCTGTTTGGGGAGCACCTATAAAATTATTCAACGGTAAGGACCTGACCGGCTGGAAAGCGGTAGGAGCTGCCAATCAGTGGATCGTAAAGGATGGTGTTTTAACCAGCCCTAAATCCGGGGCCAACCTGATTTCAGATCGGAAGTTTGAAGATTTTAAACTGCATGTTGAGTTCAGGTATCAAAAAGGTAGTAATAGCGGTGTATACCTGCGTGGTCGTTATGAAGTGCAGATATTAGACAACGATAAAAGCGAACATCCTTCCAATGTATTGTACAGCGGTGTTTATGGCTTTTTAGCGCCAAGTGAGATCAACTCCAAAGGCCCGGGAGAGTGGCAGAGTTACGATATTACATTGATAGGCAGAATGGTTACTATTGTTGCAAATGGTAAAACAGTGATCAGCAACCAGGAAATTCCGGGTATTACGGGTGGCGCTCTGGATAGCAATGAAGGCGAGCCAGGCCCCCTTTATTTCCAGGGAGATCATGGTCCGATCGAATTCAGAAATATCACGATTACACCGGCTAAATAAAATTTATTAGAGAAACCGTTTGCTATGTCAAAAATATCTCGTACATTTGCAGTGCGAGATAGAGCAGCGGTAGCTCGTCGGGCTCATAACCCGAAGGTCCTAGGTTCGATCCCTAGTCTCGCAACTAAATAAACCCGTCATATTTGGCGGGTTTTGTTTTTTATATCATATCCTTTAAGGTGTTAAAACCTTTAGGATTATTTTTGTGTCGTCAGAAAATATGGGGAGTCAGTCTTGCGTCGCACACTTCACTTGTGTTGCATTGCCTAGCCTACCTGTTTTCCGTCAATCATTTAATATTCAAATCAGATTCTGACATTGAAATCAGGTTTTGTAAACATATTCGGACGGCCCAATGCGGGTAAAAGCACCTTGCTGAATGCATTAATGGGTGAGAAGCTGGCAATTGTATCGCATAAGGTACAAACCACCCGGCACCGTATTAAAGCTATTCTTAACGAAAAAGACTACCAGATCATTTTTAGCGACACACCAGGCATCATCAAGCCTGAGTATAAGCTACACGAAAAAATGATGCAATCTGTTAAAGGGGCCCTGGAAGATGCAGATGTGGCACTGTTGATTGTTGATATCAATGACAACTGGGATGAGTGCGATGCTATTTTCAGTGCCTTGAAATTAAGGGTACCCGCGGTATTGGTGTTAAATAAAGTAGATCGTACGAATAAGGAACGGATAGCGGAAGCTGAAGCTTATTTTTCGGCGAAGCCATATGTAAAAAAAACGGTGGCTATATCGGCGTTAACGGGTATTAACTATAAAAAATTCCTGCAGCCTATATTGGAGCTATTGCCTGAAGGCGAACCTTTTTACGAAGATGATAGTATCAGTGATTTGCCGGAGAAGTTCTTTGTAAGTGAATTGATCAGGGAAAAGATATATGAACAGGCTCATGATGAGATTCCCTATCATACAGCCGTTTTAATACGGGAGTTTAAAGAAAAGGAAACCCTTACTAAAATTGTTGCAGATATCATAGTGCACCGTGAAACACAAAAGATGATCCTGATTGGCGAGAAGGGAACAATGATCAAAAAGCTGGGAACCGCAGCAAGATTGGATATAGAAGCGTTTTTAGGCAGGAAGGTGTTTTTGGAATTGTTTGTAAAGGTAAAGCCCAAGTGGAGGGATAATGATCTTCACTTGAAGGAATACGGCTACGGGGCGTAAGAGAAGTTGATTGGTTGAATAGAAGCAAGCTGCATAGCAGCGACATGTCAATAGCTGCATGGCAGCGAAATGTCAATAGCTGCATGGCAGCGAAATGTCAATAGCTGCATGGCAGCGAAATGTCAATAGCCGCATGGCGGCGAAATATTAATAGCTGCGTAGCAGCGAAATAAATTAATGGAATAAAATGGGTTTTACATTAGCAATAGTAGGCAGGCCGAATGTAGGCAAGAGCACCTTGTTTAATCGGCTGCTGGAGCAGCGCAAAGCGATCGTGGATGACGTAAGCGGTGTTACGCGCGACAGGCAGTATGGCATCAGTGACTGGAATGGCAAGAATTTCAACGTAATTGATACAGGAGGTTTCGTGCATGGCAGTGAGGATGTGTTTGAAAAAGAGATCGCCAAGCAGGTAATGATAGCGGTAGAAGAGGCAGATGCCATTGTATTTATGGTAGATGCCGGAACAGGTATTACACATCTCGATGAAGAGATGGCTAATGTACTGCGCAAAAGCGTTAAACCAGTTTTTTTAACAGTAAATAAAGTAGACAACAATGATCGTATGCTGGATGCCACTGAGTTTTACAGCATGGGATTTGAGCAGGTATATTTTATTGCTTCAGCCAGTGGTAGTGGTACCGGTGAATTATTGGATGCTGTGGCTGATTTGATCCCCGAAGAGAAAAAGGATGAAGAAGGCAAAGATGAACTGCCTAAATTCGCGATCATCGGGCAGCCCAACGTGGGGAAGTCTTCCCTGCTGAATGCCCTGGTAGGGCAGGAGCGTACTATTGTAAGTGATATTGCCGGTACAACAAGAGACACTATTCATACCCACTACAATCTCTTTCAGAAAGAATTTACCCTGATCGATACTGCCGGTATCCGCCGCAAAGCGAGGGTGCACGAAGACCTTGAGTTTTATTCAGTAATACGGGCTATTAAAGCTGTGGACGAGGCAGACGTATGTTTGTTGCTGATTGATGCAGAGAAGGGTATTACTGCCCAGGATCTGAACATATTCAGTCTGGCAGCACGGAAGGGAAAAGGGGTTTTATTATTGGTGAATAAATGGGACCTGGTTGCGAAGGAAACCAATACCGCCCGGGACTACGAAAACGAATTAAAGAAGCGCCTGGCTCCGTTTAGCGATGTGCCGGTAGTATTTATTTCGGCCCTGGAGAAAACCCGTATTTTTAAGGCGATGGAGACGGCCCTTGAAGTGCATGAAAACCGCAGTCGTAAAGTGCCAACCTCCAAGTTAAACGATGTAATGCTGAAGGCCGTACAGGCGCACCATGCACCGGTGGTTCGGGGGCATGCTATTAAAATAAAATTTGTAACGCAGTTGCCCACTGTTGTTCCATCGTTCGCATTCTTCTGTAATTTTCCTGATGATATTAAAACGCCTTACCGTAATTACCTGGAAAATCAGTTACGTAAGAACTTTGATTTTAGCGGCGTACCGGTGAGGTTATTCTTCAGGAAAAAATAATTAAGAATTCTTTAAGGTTACTATTTGCTTTTTTTAGGATTGATTAAAAAAGATAAAAATGAAAAGACTATCCTTTATATTAATGGGCCTTGGTGTTTTATTTTTTACGTCCTGCGATACAGCTTCTACCACAAAAGAAGCTGAAGAGGATTCTATTAACCTAATTGATAAAACTATTGCCGATAGCTCTAAGGAAATTGATACAACTTTGTCTTCTATAGGAGATTCACTGAAAGCGGATATTGATAGTGCCACTCATAAAATAAAAGAAAGGACCAAAGCTTTGGGTGATGTTGCCAAGCAGAAGGCGAACGAGGGCGTAGAAAAGCTGAAAGAAGGAGCGCAGAAAATTAAAGATGCAGCCAAAGCAGGCGTGGATGCCGCAAAGGATGAATTAAAGAAATAGGAGTAAAATATTATTTAGAAAGGACTTGCATATGCAGGTCCTTTTTTATGGTGGTTGAGGTCAAAAAAAACTCCAATCCTTTTGGGATTGGAGAAATAAAAAAAGAAAAAATATTTTATTTTACTTCGATATTGTTGTGCAGCTCTTCGTCCACCAGGATACGACCGCAGTTTTCACAAGCAATAATTTTCTTATGCTGCTTAATCTCGCTTTGCTTTTGAGGAGGGATAGAATAGAAGCAACCACCGCAGGCATCTCTTACTACCGGTACAACGGCTAATCCGTTACGGAAGTTACCGCGGATTTTTTCGTAGCTTGTTAATAAACGTGGTTCAACTTCTTTTTTAGCTTCTTCTGATAATTTTGCAAATTCTTTTTCTTCTTTTTCGTTGGCAGAAATGATCTTTTCCAGTTCTGATTTCTTCAACTCCAAGGAGCTCTCTTTAGTTGCAATATTCTTTTTAGCTTTGTCTAAAAGAATTACTTTATCTGCAATTTCTTCGTTTGCATCTTTAATATGCTTTTCAGCCAGCTTAATTTCAAGCTGTTGCATTTCCGTTTCCTTATTAATAGCTTCAAACTCACGGTTATTCTTTACATTCTCGCTATCTTTTTCATATTTTTTGATCAGCGCTTCACTTTCTTTAATGGCATTTTTACGCTCTTCAATAAATTCAGTAACACCATTTATTTCTTCTTCTATTCTGGTTTGTCTTGCACGCAATCCCTGAAGCTCGTCTTCTAAGTCAGCCACTTCCATAGGCAGCTCGCCTTTTAAAATTTTAATTTCATCCAACTTGCTGTCTATTTTCTGCAAATTGATTAATGAACCTAATTTTTCTTCAATGGAAAATTCTTTTAATTGTGCCATATGTTTAAAATATTAATTCTTCTAAAATCCCAACCCTTTCAGGTTAAGACTTTAAAAGTACTGTACAGGATTTGTATTTACTCCTGTTTTAAGGACGGCAAAGTTAGGGAATTTTTGCTCTAAAAGATTCGCCAGCAAATCTGTTGTAAACTGCTCGCTTTCGTAATGGCCTATGTCTGCCAGCAGCAGATGTCCGTCCGCATCAAAAAACTCGTGGTATTTAATGTCTCCGGTTATGTAAGCGTCTGATCCAGAATTGATTGCATTTTTAAGGAGGAAGATTCCTGCGCCACCGCAAACACTCACCTTTTTTATTGTTTTACCCGTAAGTGCAGTATGCCTGACCGCCGGAATCTTAAAAATTTGCTTTAGTTTTTGAAGAAACGCTGTTTCGGTTATAGGAATTTCCCATTCGCCCGTGATACCCGACCCGATATCCTGGTGTTTATTGTTAAGGCCGATTACCTCGTAGGCCACTTCCTCGTAGGGGTGATTGGCTTTGAGGACGGGGATAATACGGTTTTCCAGCCACGAGGGAAAGAGTACTTCTATTTTCAACTCTTCATCCTCATGTCTTTTTCCTATTTCGCCACTAAAAGGGTTGGCCGCTTCATTGGGTTTGAAAGTGCCAATGCCGTTAACACGGAAACTGCATTCGCTGTAATTACCGATATGACCAGCACCCGCTTCAAACAAAGCATTCATGGTATTACCGGCATGAGAAGCGGGTACATAGAAGAATAGCTTACTGAGCTGACCTCCCTTTGGTGCCAGGATAGAAAGATTCTTCAGGCCCAGTTTTTCGGCAATTTTTCCATTTACCCCCGCTAATACATTGTCGAGGTTGGTATGGATGGCGTAGATCGCGATATCATTTTTTATGGCTTTGATGATAGTGCGTTCAACATAGTTTTTGCCAGTTATTTTCTTAAGGCCACCAAAAACAATAGGGTGATGTGCTACTATCAGATTACATCCTTTTTCGATTGCTTCATCCACTACAGCTTCAATGGCGTCAAGACAGCATAAGACCCCGGTGCATTCCTGTTCGGCATCGCCGGTAATCAGTCCTGCATTATCATAACTTTCCTGCAACGAAGGCGGTGCTATCGATTCTAAATAAGAAATGATCTGTTTGATTGTCATAGCCGGCAAAAATAAATATTTAAAAGGCTATTCAACTGTTTGTTCTATCAACAAAAGTTTACCCTCCTTTGTAATACCTTCTGCCACAACTTTAAATTTTTTAGTGCGATCGGTATTGTAAAATCGAATGGGAATGGACGCATTCTTATCGGAGGATAGTACTACTTCAGGTTGCCAGGCCAGGGTAAGCCGGTTGTCCCTGTAATCTACATCCGGAGGGGTGGAATAATCAGGGCTATAGAACTCTTTGATAATGCTGTAGCCATCATAGTCTACAATATCTCCTGAAGCTTCCATTTCTTCATTCAGGTCCTCACCACGCTTGGTATAAATGGCAATGGCCGCTCCATTACCCCGGGCCCCGATAAACTGCGGATAGATCTTGATCAACGCGATCTGGTTAGGCGGGATAGTGGAAATAAGGCTGGCATCCTGCATCTGCATTTCATCCAGGAAAAGTTGCACCGGTTGCTGGCGCAGGTAAAGCTGATAGTTATCAAAGAACTGGCTGTTCCGTTGTACTACCAGGCTGGGTACGCGGCCTATCAGCCATTCAAATATATTGATCTGTGGCACAAACTGCCCGGTTAGATTAATCGTTCGCGCATTGATGTTTCCCGAAAAAAGTCCGCTGACATACTTCTTTTCCAACTCCTCCAGTGTGAGTCTTCGCCCTTCTATATTTACATTGTCCAGTAATACGCCGCCACCTCTGGCGTAAGAACTATAGGCTCCCTGCATATTGTTTAACAACGAGGTGCCGGTGTTAATAGCTGGAGGCATCCGTAAAGGAGGCAGATTGAAGGTCTTGTATAAGGAGTCCGTATCCAGCTTTACAGTAATGAATTTACTTTTATTTCCCATCACATCGCTAAAAAGGATTTTAGCCTTATCAAAAAATACAACGGAATCCATTTTAAACCGACCCTTTTCATCTGTCTTTAGTAATTCCAATGCACGACCGGAGTCAGAAGTTGCCACCCAAACCAGCAGGTCCCGGTTGGCAAAATTCTTTTTAGAGCCACGCACATTTACCTGCCCCGATAAAGATATATATCCAGGGTCTGTGTAAGCCGGAGGGGACGGTTGGTTGCTGATGATTTCCTTCCAGTTAAAGCGTCGCCAGCCATTAGTAAGCATTACCAGGTCCAGCGCCTCTTGGGCCTGGGTGGCACTACTGAAATAAAATGCAGGGTTATGCACATAGCCCGGGATATCGCTGGTCAACAAAAGGGAGGAGATGATATTTTCTTTACGGGGACCAGGTTCGTTATAATCATCATCTGTCACCGATATAGAGAAATTGCCGTTTACCGGTTCTTTAAAATCGATACTATACTGGTTTTTGCCGCGGGCTTTGGTAGCAACCTGTTGTGGATTAAGAGCGGCATTAACGATATACTCTTTATTATCAACAAAGACCAGGCGCTCGGCTAAAGGCATACCATCTTTATTAAAAAAAGTAATTTGTAAAATACCTGAGTGAAAGGCCGATGTGTTAATGCTGCCCGGCTGGTTCTGGTCTACCGGCTGCTTAAACACCACCTGGTGCTGCATTTGACCGATGATATACGATGGTGTAAAGTGCTGTTCGCCGGAGGATGTGTAAGAATAGTTGATAACACCTGGTCTGTTTTGTAATTGTACGGCAATACCTTTATCCGAAGATGCGGGTAAGGGGAAAGACCTGCCATTCCATACAGCCTGGTAGGTTTTGCAACGAAGCCTCTTCGGACATCAGCGACAACTGGCTGCCTAGCGTCCGCGAAAGCGCCGAGTTGA
>JBCNOR010000086.1:0-11775 GCA_039593785.1 Niabella sp.
GACAGGGCTTTAAATGAAATATTTGCTTTAGCGCCGCCAACCGTATTGATCTCAATATTCTTTACAAAGGATAGCAGCTCTTTAGGCACCTTATTTACAGGGCTGGCGCTCACTCCCTGAGCGAACAGCAATACAATTGATATAAGAAGAAGCCGGTTAATCATCAGCAAGATTTTTAAATATCTGTTTTCAAATAATACCGGGCAATGGCGTAACCAGCCGGGTTACATTCGCGCCAACTGCAACACAACAAATCTGTTCACTTCATGCTCTCCATCTATTGCTTAATCGATTAAGCAATGATTTATAATCAACAGGTATCAAAATTATTATACATATAGTTTACCCAGCCAGTGAAGATACTGGCCATACTATGCTAAGGTTTGTGTCTCCCCAAACCAGTTGAATGCATTTCAATAAAATTGATGCCGGTTTATTATTAAACATTATTTCTGCTCTTGTACAGGCCCCTGGAAAGCCGGGGCCTATGTTTATACAAACACTGAAATTTCGTTTTTATTGCCTGATCACAGGGCTTCCTGATCCTGCAGGAATTAAGCCCTTACCTTATGCCCGTTAACGGCATAGTACAAAATAAAAATAAACAGGGGGATCGGTACCAAAAAGCCCGTAGCCATCCCGTAAGCGTCAGCTATAGCGCCCATCAGCAGTGGAAATATGGCGCCGCCGGCAACCGACATAACCAGGAAAGCCGCTCCCCGCTTGGTTTGCGGGCCGAGGCCCTTAATAGCCAATGCAAAAATGGTGGGGAACATAATAGACATAAAAAAGAACACACCATAAAGAGCTATCACCGAAGGCCACCCGATTTCAGCTCCTATTACCGGCAATAAAATACATACTGCAAGGGAATAAAATGCTAACAACTTCGTGGGCTTAAAATATTTCATCAGCGCGCTACCGGAGATTCTCCCGATCATGAACAATGCAAAGCCGATTGATAAAAAATAAGGGCCGTCTGCCACATCAAAGCGCGGCTCCATATGCATATCCTTATCATCGGTAAGGAAATTAATAAGGTAGCTAAAAACACCCGTTTGAGCCCCAACATAACAGGCCTGCGCAATAACCCCTAATTTAAAATGACGGTTTTGCCATAAAGGTTTCTTCGTAATATATCTTGCGTCCGAAGGATCAGACACGTCCATTGCTTCGCCCGGGGTTGTTGAAACATGATGAGCACCGTGAGCGGCATTTTCATCTTCTTCAGTAATTTCAGGAAGCTTCAGGCGTTTAAAGATAAATGCCACCACCAACACTGCAAGGCCAATCAGTGCAAAAGGCAGCACTATAGACATCATTTTTTCACCTTCAACATGGCTTCGGTTACCATAAATATAAATGGCAATCAATGGACCGATCGTCCAGGCAAGGCCATTGAAAGACTGGGAAAAATTGATCCTGCGTTCGGCCGTTTCGGGCGGACCCAGTTTTGTAGTATAAGGATTAGCCGCTGTTTCAAGCGTTGCGAGACCACAGCCGATAATGAGCAGGCAAAGCAAAAATAAAACGAAAGACTGTGCAGGAGCCGTAGCCGCCGCTATCAAAGCCCCACAGGCAAAAAGAAGCAGCCCGAATATAACGCCCTTTTTATACCCGTATTTTTTCATGAATAAGCCCGCAGGTATTGCCATAGCAGCATAAGCACCATATAAATGAAACTGTATTAAACTTGATTGCCATTTTTTTAAATGCAGCATATCCTGGAAGTTCTTATCCAACGCATCAAGCAACCCGTGCGCTATACCCCAAAGGAAAAACAATGCGCTGATCGCTGCAAAAGGAGCAGCATAATTAACACCATCTTTTACAAAAAGCGATTTTTTATTACTCATATTGAATTACGTAAGATTGTATGAACGTTTTTATTGGCTGACAAGATAAATGATACCTTATTGTTGTTTTGATTGAATAGAACAAAAACCAGGTATGGCATAAAGATGGCTACATTTTTTCATGACAAGAATCTATTTATATTTTTAGGCCTCTCAAAGATAGGCGCATTGGCAATATGTTACGCCATTTGCAGAACAGTTTGTAAAAGTCTGTGCCTGATCTTTACAGGTGACTGCAGCTCTTCTTTTGTACAGGAAGATCTGAAAGGCGGCTTTGCCACCTTTCAGATCTAACGCGGTATTTTCTTACGATTGGTCATTGAACCCGTATGCCTGCTTTGATATCCACCTCTAATTATAACGAAATGCTATCTCTACAATAGTTTTATTTATACAAAGGACCGTAAACCTGGCAGGCCCTGTAATCAGCTCCTTCTCCGTCCATGCCAAAAGCACCCCATGCAGACGGGCGGAATATGGCATCGGGGTTTACATTATGCATAGCCACCGGTATACGCAACATAGAAGCCAATGTAATCAACTGGTCACCTATATGTCCATAACTGATCGCACCATGGTTGGCGCCCCAGTTTGCCATAACCGAATACACGTCTTTAAACGGGCCCTGACCCGTGAGATTAGGTACAAACCAGGTGGTGGGCCAGATGCGATCGGTGCGCTCATTCAGCGTATTATGTACTTCATCCGGTAAGTCGATGGTATACCCTTCTGCTATCTGCAGCACAGGTCCCTGGCCTTTTACCAGATTCAAACGGCACATCGTAACCGGCATTTCGCCCTTTGTTAAGAAAGTAGAAGAGTAGCCTCCGCCACGCATATAGTCCCTGTTAGATGGGCTCCAGGTAGTAGCTGCCAGGCAGGCTGCGGCTTCTTTTTCCTTTATTTCCCAGAAAGGCTTCATGGCAGGCTTCCCGTCTTTGGTCTGCTGCCCGGTTCCGTCTAACGTGGCAGAACCTGAATTGATCAGGTGGATAAAACCGTTTGCCGCCCGCCCGTCAGGCTTCCAGCCTGATACACGCTCGGTTGCATCCGGGCTCCAGTAAGTGCGCACGTCGGCAAAGATCTGAGCCGTGTTGGTGAGCAGGTAATTGAATAACATAGAAACGCCGTTATAACAATCGTTTTCCGTTGCTACCATATAGGGGTTACGGATGCCGTTCCAGTCAAAAGAAGAGTTTAACATGGCTTCTGAAAAATCGCCATCCGGTAAGAAGTCCGTCCACTGGCGCTGTCCCTGGAAACCGGATACAATTGCGTTATGTCCCTGTGCTTCTTCTGCATAGCCCATTTCAGCCAGCTTCGGATTTCCTTCCATCAGGTCGCGGATGATCATGGTCATTTTGGTTACAAACTCCCAGTCTTTGTCCTTTTCTTTTCTTGACTTTATTTTTTCCTTGCGGTTATAATCCTTCCCTTCTTTACAGTTTTGCTTAACCCAGGCAATAGCTTTTTTGTATTCTTCCGGGTCGAAAATATTCAGCTGTATCCTTCTTAGTATTTCGGATGAATCTACATACTCATTACGCATTCCCAGGTACTCCTGGAAGAACTGCGGATCAACAATGGATCCGGCAATACCCATCGATACAGAGCCGATGGCCAGGTAAGATTGTCCTTTCATAATGGCTACAGCCATACCCGCACGGGCAAAATTGAGCAGCTTATCTCTCACATCGCCGGGAATGGTTGTATCGCCCATATCCTGCACGTCCTTCCCGTAAATACCAAAGCAAGGCAAACCCTTTTGGTTATGCGCGGCTAATGTTGCCGCCAGGTATACCGCGCCCGGGCGCTCTGTACCATTAAAACCCCAGATAGCTTTAGGAACCAGCGGGTTCATGTCCATCGTTTCTGACCCGTAACACCAGCAGGGCGTTACAGATAAGGAAACACCCACATTACTGGCTGCAAACTTTTCAGCACAGGCCGCCGCTTCCTTAACACCTCCGATGGTGGTATCTGCAATCACACATTGTACCGGTGAACCATCAGGGTATCTTAATTCCTTCGCATATAAGTCGGCAACCGCTTTTGCCATATTCATAGTTGTCTCCTCTAACGACTCCCTGATACCTCCCAGTCTTCCATCAATAATCGGACGGATACCGATTTTTGGATAGTTGTTGCTCTTCTTTTTCGTTTTTACTGCCATGACTATTTTTTAAATACTTTTTCAATTTCTTCAACTGATACACCTAATACCTGCTTTGCTATTTCACTTAAGGCCTGCTTATCACCGGTAAAATGATATACATTATGATTGTGTGTCAATTTATCTCCGGGCTTCAGAAAAGCTGCGGGGGATACACTTTCGATTTCATAAAAAGGTCCCATTTGTGTTCCATCTTCCAATGGCCCGTCATTGTAAGCATTCATGGCATCGCCGCTGAACGGTGCCCTGTCGGTACGCCACTCCTGGTTCAGGTATTTTCCTGAAGGGTTGATGTCATACTTTACGATAGTAAGCACATTGTCGATTCCGTCGTAGCTGCCTGCTATATTTTTAACTCTCGCAGGAGGAATACCCAGTTTGCCCCTGGATTTGCCATCGGCTTTAAAATATAGAATCCCGTTGCTGTAATTGATCCGGTCTTTGGCTATCTCTCCAAAATAATCGGTGGTAGCTACCTTTCCGCTTGCTGCATTGTTGTAAGGTATTACAATGGTACAGGCTTCCGAAGGCGTGAACATATCCAGGTTCCACATGCAGGGGGCTCCTGTTTTTTCATCCCAGGCATTTTGTCCCTTGTTGATGAGGCTGTTGCTGGTGCGAAACGCTACCGACTTGACGTCCTGAGACAGGTTAATGCCCAGGTCGGTATTGATATCTTTAGGAGTTATAAGCGATATGGCGCGGTGGGCCTGTATTTCCAAAACGGTTCCCGCATAATTGGTAAGCGTCATGTTCTTGCTCAACGCTACAGTGGCCGTATTCGAAGATTCGAGCGTCCAGGCTTCAGTATCTATGGCTGCCGGCGTTTTCCAGTTGGCGAACTCCATTTTTGCAGATGGTTTAAAATAGAGAGAGAACACACCGCCTTCGGGGCCCAACCATAACCGGTCTTCACCTCCATACGCATTCATGTGCGCATCTACAGGGCCGTCAAATGCTTTATAATTAACCCAGCCAAAGCTTTTGCCGTTTGCCCCGTCAGCGGAAGAAGTAAATACCTTAGCCTGGTACTTCGGCGAAATGATCACCTGGCTTTGCCCGTCTTCGCTTTTGAGAACGATAAGGGAACTGTCTTTTTGTTGCAGAAAATTGACATCGTACCCAAAGCTGCCTTTAGTCAATTCCTTCATAGTAGTATTTTCTGTAATGCTGTCTGTTGAAGAATCCTTTGGTTTGGTTTCGCTGTTGCAGGATAATAAACAGGCTCCGGCTAACAGGGAGATGAAGACGCGTTGTATCATTTGTTATTTTTTATTTCATTATTACAAGATAGCAGCCGCCATCGGCCTGTTATTCCTAGTTAACTTCCAGCACACCCGCATCCGGAAGCTTAGGAAATTTCTGATGAGGCTCGGTCTGGTACCAGTAAGCTACCGTTATGATATCGGAATGCTGCGGCAGATAACGCCCTCCCGATTTCCAGCCCAGGTCCTGTATTGTTACTTTAAGATCCTTATCAAAACGAATGGGGTCCATAATATGCCAGCGATACATACCAAAGCGCATCTGCGAGCCATACAGTCCATCGGGTTTTAACACCTGGTGTAAACCGGCGTAGGCAGTTGAATACTCCTGGTACTGGCGGGTGCGCTTGTTCTCAAAATTATAGGAACCGCAGAAATAATCCTCGGTGCCGGTGCCCACAATGGTTGCATTTTCTTTGTCGCCGTCCATAAAGAACTTGATCTCTCCTTCACCCCACCAGCCATTATTCGTTACACCCACACCCATATATGTGCCCACATAATGTCCTTTTCCTTTGATACCATCTACAATAGTATGCAGCGAAGTTAAATTAGGCTTACTTCTCCGGTATTGCGCATGAAGATAAGCCTCGTCGTTGCCCACTTCGGTCAATGTATAATCTACCTGGTAATAAAGGCGCATGGGCTGGCTATCTGTATTTTGCATGGTGATCTTTATATTTTTGCGGAACGGCATTTTCCAGTAGCTGTTAAAAGCGCTGCCGGGGTTTACTGTCATGGCCAGGGAGTTAAGCGGAGAGAACTCATTCCATCCAATTCCGAAAAAGGGACCTACGGGACTTTCTATGGAGGCTTCAGATTCTCCATCATAATAAACCCTGAAAATAGAAAGGTTAAAATTACCGGTAGGCGTCATCCAGATATGCTGCACGGCTCCGGGACCTGCAATGTCGGCCATGGTAAATGTTTCTCCCGGCTCTATTATGATAAACGGATTTACCTTCCATCCCTTACCCAGGTCCCTTGCTTCACTGGCGGCATTGGCTACATTACGTTTGCCCTTGTCTTTAACCGGGTCGGCCAGCGCGCCTTTCCCTTTTTCGCCCGTAAAATTTTCGGGGCTTATAGAACGGGTTTGGGCATCAGATAAGCGGGAAAGGTTTCCCAGGCTCATGTCCAGACCGTTAAATTTTCCCTGTTGCGCACTTAGAGTGCCGGTAGTAATTACAATCGCTAATAAGAATAAAATCTTCTTCATGTGGCTTGTTTTTGAATGTGGATTTTTGGCTTGCTTATACGTTTAAGCAAACGTACATGATTAATATTAATTCACCAATTTTTGTTGCATTTTTTTATTTGCTGCTCTGGCCTAAAACGATAGATGAGGGCACTATTACCTTGGCGGTTTTGGATGCTGTGGCATTTATATTTTTGACCAGCAGCTGAACGGCCTTCTCGCTGATTTCATTCAGGTTTTGTTTGATATAGGTGATGGTAGCATAAAAAAATTCAAAGGTGTCGCTCTCATCAAAGCTGATAATTCTCAGGTCGTCGGGCACTTTGATACCCCTGGCATGAATTATTTTCAACGCCTGCACAGAGATGCTGTTGGTTGCAAATACAAGCGCATCCAGCTCATCGCCTTTTTTCAGCATTTGCGCAATGGCATCGGCTACATGCTCTTTATAGTCCAGGTAGGGCACTTTTTTTAACCATTCCGGTTTGAACCGCGTGCCGGCCTTTTTTAAAGCATCCTTATACCCCTGTATCCTGTCCTGCATATGCGTCAGCGGCGTATCATAAGCAATCATCCCGATTTTCCGGTACCCTCTTTCCGTTAATAATTTTACGGCGCTGAACATAGCTTCATGGTTGTCGGTTACCACCACATTCGTTTCCACATCTTTAAATCCACGGTCCATCAACACAAACCTGACACCCTTTTTTTTCAGTTCTTCAATCTGCGATTGGGAGCCGGCCACCGGTGTGATAATCAGGCCGTCAACCTGGCGGTTTAAAAAAGTATTGATCAGGTTTTGAGATTTGTCCAGCTGCTCATCGCTGCTGCCAAAAAGAACCGTGTACCCGTTCTTCTGCGCTTCCAGTTCGATGCTTCGGGCCAGTGTAGCAAAGAAAGGATTGGAGATATCTGCTACGATCAATCCGATGGTATTGGTTCGTCCAAACTTCAAGCCCCTGGCAATCAGGTTGGGTTGATAATTCATTTCAGCAGCCACCTTTCTCACTTTGCCGGCGATTTCTTCACCTACCCGCGCCTCTCTTTCTTTACCATTCAGCACATAGGACACCAGCGCAGTTGAAACGCCCACTTTTTCGGCAATATCTTTTATAGAAACTCTTTTTTTCATATTCTCTTCCTGTTTCGCTGCTATTATCTTAACTCTGATTATCGTGTCAAAAATACGGGTTAATACCCTGGCATCGCACGAGAGCCCCCGGTTGAGCACAGGCCTTCGATACATCTACTATTTAAAGCTACCCGTTCAGATACGCCTGCATACCAAGAGAAAGCTGTTTATTTTTTTCGCAATATAACCCGGTTAAAAATAAGCCCCGGAGGAGTATCCGAACGAAACATAATGTTTACCGGTACGACCGGTACCGTATTGTGATTAATTTCCACATCCCCGACATAAATCTCTGCATCTTTTTTACCTCTTTGCAAATCAACGGTACGCCAGTCGTATATTCTTGTCACATCTGCAATGCGAACCGCTATCCTGTCAGCAGCGGCATCCAGCTTATTCAGGTACATTGCATATCTGCCGCCGGGAACTTCGTTAACATTAACGGTTACACTGCTGTTCCCGGTTTCTTTTACTATGGCATGGCCGTCTTTAAAATCAATCCCACCGTTGTAAGTCAGATGCTTTAAAAAATTGGTATAAAAAGTCACCGTATCGGGTACTAATACTTTTGTAAATGTATTGGATGGCACTTCATTAACGGCGATAGCTTTATTGGCGTAGTACATGGCTACCGAGGTATAGGTTACCGGGCGGTTGTTTACCGGGCCATGCTCAATAGTGTGTTTAATTTCCTTATTAAAAAGCATCTTATCGCTAAGAAAAAAACGGTAGCCACCGGTGCGGCTCAGGGGAATAGAGTAATCGGTGCAGCCACTTAATGCAGCGCCTGCCCTTTCCGTCCATCCTCCCGGTTGCGCATACCAGCCACCGTTAAAGTAGTCTTCGCTTCCCGTTCCGTGCAGCCTTAACTCCCCGTCGATATAGGTTTGATCATCTCCCTCAAAGAATTCCGTAAAGTTGTTGTAGTCCCTTCCCTGCGCCTGCAAAATGGTGCCTATGTAATGCCCCTTTCCCTTCCCTTCCAGGAAAACATGCGACAGTCCGTTGGCCGGTTCGTTGTAGGTCCATTTTGCATAAAACCTGCCCTCATCAGCTCTTTTCTTTTGAGTGTTGTAATGAACAAGGGATCTTACCCGCAAAGGCTCCTGCTGTACCGCATCAGATTTCCGGTAGCTTAGCGCTATGGTTGCAGTTCTTTCAAAAGGCATTGGAATATAGCAATACAGTTTGCCCCTGGTTGCACCCACCATTAAGCTCTCCATCGCCCGCGCTCCAAAAGCATAGCCGAAAAAATCTGCTACAGGCATATACACTGCCGGAGCGGTCTCGTCATCCCAGGTTATTTTTATATCTGCCTGCTTATATAAGCCATTGAAAATAGCGGGAGGATCCAGTTCTATGCCCGTAATCCGGCCACCGGAGGATAGGCGTGCAATGGTAGCTGATTGACCTGGCATCAATTCCATTTCATTTTCTATTGTTTTAACCCCGGAATATTTGAAATTGCTGATCGTTCTGTTTTCATCGCCCCATAGGTGGGTTACTTTTCGCAACAGGTTTTTTTGGGCTAACGCTCCTGCAAGGCTAAATGTTTCTACTTTATAGGATTGGTTGTACTCGCGGTACTGCACCTGGTGAAACATGATCTTCTCACCCCTGAAAATTATTTTACATCCTTTGGCATAAGGAATGGGAACATAGCTGTAGTACCCGCCCACCATATAGGCATCTACCAAAGGCTTTACAAATGGCACCACTTTTCCTGAAAAAAGATCATTGAATCTTATACTTAAACCGGGCTTACTGTTACCATCGAAATAAAAATCCAGGGTGTCATTAGTAGGCGTAGGTGTCCATATACGTTCAATAACACCACTTCCCTGTGCATCCAATATAACCAGCCCTCCTTTTTCTTTCCTGATAAACGAGTATTTCCCGCTAAAACCATCATCATTGCCTCCTGTGCGGTCGTAAGAGGATATCTGTTTTACTACGGTACCCTCCATATATTGAGGCAACAAGCTGATGTCGGATAATCGTCTGAGCTCAGTTTGAAAATTCACTGTTTTTTGCGCGTTTGCAATCAAGCTCCCGGTAAAAAGAAAAATAGTAATAATAAACTTCATAAAAACTTTTTAATGTTCCGGCATTTGCGTCAGATTGGAGTTTTGTCTATTTCAGTTTGCGACACCGGCCACAGGTACATTTTTTTACTGAAGCTACGACGCATATTGAATGTTCGTTTAAAGCCGGTTTTTCCGGGGGCAATACAACTTTGGGTTGATCATGAGTTTTCAATTTTTGCAATAATCAATCGTTTAAGCGAATAAGAGAAAATGTTTTTATCATTTCCAATACCGTGAATGAAAGGCTGCAAAATCGTCAGAGGCGGTATAGTTGCTTATTCGTTTAAGCAAAAAAACGATTTTTCTATTTTTCAGCCAAAAGTTTTTTTAAAAATATTAGCATAATGATTTTAAATTTTCGGGATCACGAAGCACCGGTAACAACCCATACCATTCTTACAGTAAATAAGATGGCCAATTAAACCTATAGATGGAAGGGATCAAATTTTGCTAAATATCAGCGAGGAGCAGTTACCTCCAAATCCGAATGAGTTAGATATCACATGCCTAATAGCCTTGCTTTTCAATTCAACCGAGGGAATGAATGGAAGCTCTTTCATTGGAGTTTTAAGACGCAGGTTGGGAAACACCATGCCCTTTTCTATTGCAATCGTTGCGTACACGGCCTCTATGCCGCCACTGGCCCCTAAAGTGTGGCCCGTAAAGGACTTGGTAGAGCTCATGTCTGGATAGACGCCTTCAAATAAGGCCTTAATAGCAGTACCTTCCGCAATATCATTATTACTGGTTCCGGTGCCATGCAGGTTGATATAATCGATATCAGCCGGCTTGAGGCCAGCTTTTTTCAGGGCTCCGCCCATGGCCAGTAAATTGCCCTTTCCATCGGGCGAAGATGCGGTTTGATGATGGGCGTCGTTGGCATTTGCCCATCCCGTTATAGCCACAGCCGGGCGGCCCGGAAGGGTTTGCGCTACCCTTTCGGAGATCAGTACCACGTAACCGGCACCTTCACCCAGGTTAAGTCCCCGCCGGTTATCATCAAATGGCTGGCAGTATTCGCTGTCCAGTATCATCAGCGTATTAAACCCATTTAACGTAAAACGGGTCAGCGCATCAGTGCCTCCGGCCACCACTACGTCCAGCTTATCTTGGCGGATCAACCGGGCGCCTAAAAAAATACTGTTGGCAGAAGATGAACAGGCAGTGCTGACGGTGGTGACAAAATCTTTTATGGCCAGGGCATCGGCAGTAATCTCTGTTACGGCGCCACATTCGTGGTTGACCACTTCACGCAAACGCCCGCTGCTGCCATCTTTCAGAAAATTCTCAAAAAAATCTTCAGTTTTATCCATACCCCCAACCGAGTTGGCAGAAATAAAACCGGTACGCCAGCTGGTAATATCCACTCCCGAACCGGTAATGGCCTCCCGGGCAGCTACCGTACTCAAAAGGGCCGTACGGCTGGTATGGGCAGGCAGCTGTGCAAGAGCAGCCAGCTCCTCATTGCTGAGCTTCACTTCTGCTACCGGCAAACTGTCTTTATGAATGGACTGTAACCGCTGCATGGCCTGCATCCCGGCTTTGCCGGATGTGAGCGCTTCGACATTCTCCGCAACATTGTTCCCGATAGCGGATATAACGCCTGTACCTGATATGTAAACCGGAGCTGACATTAATTTGCTGCGCCGGCCTGCTGCTCCAGTATGTAATCGGCCATTGTGGTTATGGATCTAAAGATCGTTTGTCCTTCTTCGGCATTTTTCAGCTTGATATTGTATTCCTGTTGTAATAGTACAATCAACTCCAATGCATCAATGGAGTCCAGGCCCAAACCTTCTACAAAAAGCGGGTCGTCGTCTCCGATATCCTCAGGTGTTTTGCCGCTCAGGTTGAGCTGCTTTATGATCTGTTGCTTTAACTGGTAAATCAGTTCTTTCTTATCCATCAAAAAATGCTTCTTTAATTTATATATTCACTGTAAGAAAAGTCCGGCGTTCATTTGTGTAACGGACCGGTTCTATTCTGACCTCAACTATTTCTTATTCTGCGGGGCATCCCTCTCTCAAACTATCCGCCGTAAAGTTAAGCCCATTCTCTTTTCCC
>JBCNOR010000087.1:0-11700 GCA_039593785.1 Niabella sp.
TAAGGAGGGACTGGACGGTTGCGCCTTTCAGGTTTGTTACCACCGGGCAAACTGTTGTTAGAACTGCCTGGGCTGCAGACCAGTTATATGAACGCAGCAACGGGAAATGGAGAAGAGAGTATGAATTGTTGTTGCCAAGGGATCAGAGTTATACCAGTACCAACTGGCCTTTATTACGCTATGCTGACGTATTACTGATGTTTGCAGAGGCCGATAACCAGGTGAATAACGGCCCTTCTGACCAGGCATATAAAGCCATCAATATGGTAAGAAGACGAGGGTACGGAAAGGACCCGGCTACACCCGATCCTGCAATAGATGCGCCTGCAGGGCTTTCAAAGCAGGACTTCCAGGAATTAATTATGAGTGAGCGTTTAAGAGAGCTTGCTTTTGAAGGGCTACGAAAACATGATCTTGTCAGATGGGGCATTTATCCATCCACCATGCAGGCGCAGGTCAGGGAGTATCAATCCAATATGCCTGCTGCTTTAAGAGATGCAGCTATTGCCCAGGCACAAAGGATAACGGCACGCTCCGTTCTCTTCCCCATTCCTAATAGTGAAATGGCTGTAAATTCCAATATTCAACAAAATCCCGGCTGGTAAAATTATATTTATGAGAAAGATTATTGCTGCTATTGTACTGTCAACCTTGCTTGTATCCTGCACAAAACGTTATGAGCTGGCACCAGTGGAAGATTTTTCAGTTACGGCGGAAAAATCCACCTATAAAGTGGGGGAGCCAATCCGGTTTGTATTGAATGGGAAGCCGGATAATATAGTGTTCTGGTCGGGTGAGCCGGGCCGGAAATATGAGTTTAGAGAAAGAACCGTAGTGGAGGGAAATACTATTGGGCTGAATTTTAAAAGCTTTGCTCAATACGGGCCATCGCCTGTAGACCAGAGCACATTAAAACTGCTAATCTCTACCGATTTCAACGGAAAGTACGATTCAGCTAATGTACTCGCTGCTACCTGGGAAGATATTACCGGTAAAGCAATATTGTCATCCGGGCAGGATCAAACGGCTTCCGGTAATATTGACCTGAGCGAATTTGCCGCGCGTAATAAAAATATGGCATTGGCTTTTCGTTATAAGACCAATGTTGTTAAGCCCGAGGGCGCCCAGAACCGATGGGTGATCCGTTCATTTGATCTTAAAAGTGTAAATGAGCAAAAGGAAGAAACCGCTATTGCAACCATGGCAACAGCGGGATGGAGTTCTTTTAGCTTCAGTGGCCCCACAACTAAATGGAGTGTTACTTCCGCGCAACTGCTGACGGTTACTAACCCACTGGCGCTGGATGATGACTGGGTGATCACCAAGCAATTTAATCCCAATAAAACAAACCCGGACAAAGGAGAGACGATTAAAAATATATCACAGAACCTGTATGAATACCGGCGTGCATATACTAAACCAGGGGCTTATAAAGTAACATTTGTAGCAACCAATGCAAACGTTAAAGAGTCTGCGTCTGCAATTAAAGAAATGGATATTACTATCACTCAATAACAAAAAGAATGGACCGATTGAGCTTATATATTTTTATGGCGGTTGCATTATTATCTGGTACGGAGGGGTATAACCAGCCGTTAAAAGCGCCTAAGCTGGAAAGCCGTGGTTTACGCATGAGCTGGGTATACACTAACCAGGGCTACCGGTTACAGCAGGTGCAGGTAAATGGCCATCAGCAATGGCGTTCCCTGCAGGGGGTATCAGGACAGTATACGCTACTTTATAGCAGCGATCAGCCTGGTATGGATGCACAGGTGATCAAAGATGAAAAAGGCCAGGGTATTCTGTTTCCTGAGCCGGAGTACCGCTATATTATTCCTACATGGAAGGCCAATACTTCTGCTGTTTCACTAAACAAAGAAGGAGATGCTGTTTCTTTCTATCCGCAGCAGTGCAGGAGTGAGGGAAATGCGTTGGTCTTTTCTCAGCACACGGATGTAGCAGATATAGAAGCTACCTGGAAACCGGATCCTGTTCATGTCCATGATCTCTTGGTTACGATCAGGCTAACGGCCCGTACCGCCGGCTATTATTCAATAGCAACGCCTGCGTTAACAACAAATGAAAAAAAACAATTTAAATGGGCCGTTATCCCGGGTATTTTCCAGGGCAAAACGATCAATAAAAATTTTGTAGATGCCTATGCTTATGGTCATGGTATCCCTGATCTTCCTGTAGTAGTAAGAGAAAGGACGGCTGCTGCACTTACTTCTATTTTAACCGACAAGGAAGGTATTACGATGGCAGTAACAGCAGAACCGGGTACGGCGAGGCATCCCTGGTTGTTTGATAAGTCTACACAGTCCGATTGGTTGTTAGGTTTATCCATGATCAATCGTAATCAACAATTAACGCCCACCTTATATCATCCTGTGCTGGGACAACAAAAATCATTCTTAAACAAGGGGGATACTATATCATTCTATTTCAGGTATACTATTGAAGATAAAAGCTGGTATCCTGTTTACCAGCACGTGGTAAATGATGTGTATCATTTCGATCAGCTATTACAACTAAAGCAAACTCGTTTGTCCTTATCGCAAAGAATGGAACAGTTGCTGAGTTATGTAAAAAATGACAGTACTTCCCGGTGGCGCACATTTGACTATAAGGGTAGTATTATTGGCGCCCAGGAATATCTGGGAGGTGTTCATGAATCTGAAAAGGATGCTGTTAAAAATGCTGACTACGGTGCAATGTGGATGCTGGGAACGATAACAGGCGATTCTATACTACAACATACGCGGTTACCACAGGCGCTGAATTTTAAACTGGCGCAGCAACATACCGGGGAAGGTTTTTTTAAAGGTGCGGCCGCAGGCCAGTATTATCTGTACCGGTCTAAACGGTTTACCGAAGAATGGGGGGCTTACACAGAGCCCATCGCTACCACTTATTATATGATGCTCGATATCGGGAATGTTTTATTATTTAAACCAGGGCATCAGCAATTAAAGACCGAACTGCGGTTGGCTGCCGATTGGCTGCTCGCAAAGATGAAGCCGGAGGGCTTTTGGGAAGTAGCTTATAATAATGCTACTCAAAAACCGATGTTCACTGATCAAAAAGATTACCGGCCTACATTTTATGGCTTACTGGTTGCCTACAAAATACTGGGTGATAAAAAATATCTGGATGCCGCATTGAGATCAGCTGACTGGTTTATAAAGAATGCAGTTGATCCGGGTTACTTCTTAGGCGTTTGCGGCGATGCCAGGTTTGCGCCCGATTTTGCGACGGCCCAGAGCGCCCAGGCCTTGCTGGATCTGTATGATATAACAAAGCAGGTTCGGTTTAAACAAGCGGCCATCACCACGGCAAGGTATTATACTACATCCATATATTCCCATCCGATTCCGGATCGCAGCACTAAGAAAAATGGTGCAAGATCTTTAGAAGACTGGCAGATCAGCCAGGTGGGTTTAAGCTTTGAACATGGTGGGACTTTAGGTTCGGCCAATCCCAGCGGACCCATCCTATTGGCCAGCCATGCAGGTATGTTTGTCCGCTTTTTTGAGTTGACCAAAGATTCTCTTTTCCTTAAAATGGCCAGGACTGCAGCGTTAGCCAAAGATGCTTTTGTTGATCCTGCTACAGGTGTAGCTTCTTATTACTGGAGTGCCATGAATAAGGGCGCAGGACCTTTTCCGCACCATGCCTGGTGGCAGGTAGGCTGGATAACAGATTATCTGATGTCTGAGTTATCACTGAGGTCGGGAGGGCGTATCGCGTTTCCTTCGGGATTTGTAACCCCTAAAGTAGGACCTCATAAAACTTTCGGATTTGGTGCCGGTAAGATATTCGGTGAGCAGGCCCAGCTGGCAATGATGGATCAGCTGGTATCTTTTGATAACCCCAATATCGATTACCTCTGTGCACTCGACCTGAAAACAAAAAAGTTTTACCTGTTTGTATTGAACAATGATGACGATGCGCAAAAGGCAGCATTGCAGGTTAATCCATCGCGTTTTATGAGTGGGCATCGTTTGCAATTAGAAAGCATTAACTGCTTATCGGCAGATGGTAAACGGATCCCGTTTTCATGGGGTGATCAGGTAAATATCGCTCCATATGGCCTTCAGGTATACAGCTTCCGGTTCGATTAAAAAACAAATGATGCATTGGAATAGAACAATAAGAACAGTACTGCTTTTAATTACGATCCTGATAATGGCGGATGTTTCCGCACAGCAGGAAAAATACCTGTTGCAGGGGGCAGATTTCCAGTTTAAGGGTAAGTGGTTTACAGAACCCGACAGGGAAACGATCAGCGGCCAGGTATTGCGTTATATTGGCGGATCTGGTGATGAGGCAACAGATGCGCTTACTGTGATTGATATAAAGCAGGCGGGCAACTTTACCGTGTGGATACGAACACCCGATTTTGATGTGAATCCCCGTACGCGATTCATACAATTGTCAATAGGAGATATGGCCCTGAAGAAGGCCGGAGGTCATGGCCAGCCCGGATACTTATGGGAAAAAGTGGGTACCGTAACATTAAAAAAAGCTCCTTCTCTTTTAAGACTGCATAATTTTAATTACGGACGGTGCGACGCTATCCTTCTGGTACAGGACAGTAGCATTAATCCAAACAAGTTAAACAAGCAAACTATTCTTTCGTGGAGGATAAGACCAGAAGAACAAACGGTTTTGGCAGACCAGCAGCAAGCGGTAAGTGCCCCGCTTGGGTTGCATGCCGATGACAAAACCATTGCAACTATTCATAACGAGGTGCTTCGCCTGCAATTCGTAAGGGGTGGTGCTCATCAAAAAGCTATTGCCTGCAAAACAGAAATAAAAAAAGATGGCAAGTGGCTACAGTTGGGCAGTTCAATAGAAGATCATAAAATATATCTTATCTATGAAGATACCGCAGCAATTAGCTATAATAAGTATTATCCTACCTGGGATAATAAAAAACTGAATGCTCATTTCCTTTTCGAAGGGAAAAAGTACGAAGTGCGTAAGCCGGGAGATGAGTTTAATCCTTTTCAGGCAGGAAGCTTTAGCGAAGCCATTCCGGTATCTGCCACTGCTATTGATCAGCAAACAATCGAAGTGCAATATATAACGCGCAACGGTTCTGTCATTACCGGGCTATGGTCGTTGGCAGCAGGTAAAAAACATATTGATTTGCGTTTGACCTGCAAGACGGCACGTCCGGGCTATTACAGTATGGGAGTAGCTGCATTCCAGGCTGTTGCCGACCAGGAATTGCATAATGTAATGATGGCCCCGATGTTTCAATACAAGCGGATATCTGAAGGGCCGCAAATGATGCTTTCCTCTATGATGCAACAACCACTGGCTATCGTGTCGGCTAAAACAGCACAGGGGCTGGTATCGGCCTATGTGGCCGCAGATCTGAAATCATTTCCTAAGGATTGGGGCTCGGTAGACTTTGCACCGGTTGGGTTTACTTTAAAAAATCACCAGAACCAGCTACAGCCGGTAATGTTTTCACCGGTTTTGGGTATGAAAGATTCCCGTTATCAGCAGGATCAGCTGATCGATCGCCATTTTGTTATTGGTATAACTACCGGAGATTGGGACCACGCTTTAGACGAAGTTTCTAACGAAGTATTCGAAGTGAAAGATTACAGGAAACAAGAGGTTGTTTCTCTCACTGATGCGGTGTTCAATATGATTGAGCTGGCAAAGAATGATAGCGCGGGTGGCTGGGCGCCGGGGCTGAAAGGGTTTTATGATATTGAAGGAGATCCTAAAACGGCTCCCACAGTGGTAAATGCGACGCCCCTACTTAACGTGTCGCTTTCAGTATTACAAAATGATGAAGAGCTGTACTTATCCCGTTCATTACCTACCATCGAATTTACGATTTCGAGAAGCGGCTATAGATGGGCCACAGATATCGTACCCACTGCCTTTAATGCAACCCGCGAAACATTAAAGCTAAATCCTTATCATTCCCAATTTACAAGCTCTTACTACTTGGGCCTTCATCGCTTATTAGGAGAGTTGAACCCATGGCTGAATAGTATTGCCCTTCCGGGAGATACGCTCAGAGCGGTGAAAGGCTATTCCACCGATTTTCATAAATGGAACCAGGCACTATGGGCTTACCGGTTAACCGGGCAAAAGAAGTGGCTGGCTATGGCTGAAAAAGATGCGGACAATTTTATACAGCAAAAGATCTATACCAATACCAATAAGTTATTAAGCCATATCCCTTTTTATAATGCTTCTTTTTATGCACCGTGGTGGGATTTGCTTGACTTGTACGAAACCACAAAAAATGATAAATGGCTGAAAGCCGCTGCCTATGGTGCTTATTTTACCATTGCAGGAATACGAAGTTATCCAAAAGTAGACAACCAGTTGCAAACGATTCATCCGGGTGGTCGTTATGATGGAGTAACACGTATCTGGTGGAAAGGAAATGCACCTTACCGCTTAGGCTTTCCGAGAAAAGACGGCGATGTACAGGAAAAGAAAGTTCCCGAATGGGTAGTATCTCCGGTAGGGCTGGGCCTGGAGCAACCGAGTACCTATTTCACCAGGGTAACGGGGCAAAACGTGCACCCCGTATTTATGAGCAGCTGGGCTCCTCATTTATTGCGCCTGTACCAGTTTACTCAAAAACCTATTTATGAAATCTATGCCCGGAATGGTGTTATCGGGCGCTATGCTAATTATCCGGGTTACTATGCAACGGGGTTTACCGATGTGCCTATGTCAGCTGTATTCCCTTATAAAGGCCCCGATGTGAGCTCGGTTTATTATCACCATATCCCTGCGCATATAGCTTTCAGTCTTGACTATTTAATCACCGAAACGATTCAGCGGTCGGGAGGAAATATATCATTCCCTTATAGTAAGCAGGAAGGCTTTGTATGGTTTAATAACCGTGTTTATGGTGGTGGTAAGGGAAAGGTCTTTGATGATGAGAAGGCATCCTTGCATATGCAAAAGGGATGGGTATCTGTCAGCAACCCGGAGATCAACTATGTGACGGCCGTGTCTGATAGGAAATTCTGGGTATTGCTTTCGTCGGAAGCGGCCACAGAACAGACCTTCAATTTGAAATGGTCATCGAAAACAAATGCTAAAAAAGGCGGTGTGGCAATGGGTTATGATGCTGATGGGAAATCTAAAATCATCGATTTTAAGGATGCAGAGATGACCATTACCCTGCCTGCTAAAGGATTTAAAGCAATTGCACTCCCGTTAGAATCTGCAGTTGTTACTAAAAACTATCCGCCTGTTAAAAATGGTATGAAAGTGATAGACCTGGGTGCGCCCTGGGGTAAAGTGTTTCTTTTTCGTATCCGTTCACCGTTTGGCTGGGATACTTTTTATGGGTATGCAGAAACAGCTCCTTTACAGAACTGCGCTGTTACGATAACCTGTAACAAAAAAACACAGCAGGTAAATCAATATCCCTATGAATGGAGCTATAATAAACTGGCTATGAATGAACCGATAACTGTAACGCTAACGTTTAAAGATGATCAATCCAGAACGATATCTAAACAGATTGTATTCAATGAAAGCGAATAAAGTATGCCTGTATGTTTTTGTAATGATGAGCCTGTGGTTGCCGGTTGCAGGATTATGTCAGTCCAATATGGATAAGGATAAGATAGCTGCTTCACAGGCAGGTGCTTCGCCGGTTTATTTTGATGTTCCCGGATCGGGTATTAGTCTGGTACAGCCTGTCAATTATGAAAATAGCATGGAATGCCAGGTGCGCTTGGGTATTCGGGGTTTTTTCGAAAAGGCGAGAAAAGGCCGGGAGCTTGTAGTGGCCTTTATAGGCGGCAGTATTACCCAGGCCAATTTTGGCTACCGGCTACAGACGGCTCAATATTTAGAGCAGCATTTTCCTAAATCTCGTTTTAAATGGATCAACGCAGGTGTTTCTGGTACGGGTACAGAGCTGGGGGCTTTCAGAATTGGCGAACAGGTATTGCAATATAAACCTGACCTTATTTTTATTGAGTTTGCTGTAAACGGAGCGTATCCCGATGGCATGGAAGGAATGATCCGCCAAACCATCAGGCAGCATCCCGGAACGGAGATTTGCCTGCTCTATACTATTTTGACCGGTCAGACTGCATTGTATCAAAAGAATGAACTACCTGCAAATATTAAAGGATTGGAGCGTGTGGCGGATTATTATGGTCTTCCTTCTGTGCAGCTAGGTATGGAAGCAGCAAGCCTGGAAGCGGCCGGTAAGCTGGTTTGGAAGACCGGAGGAGCGCAATACCCGGATAAGATTATGTTCTCTGAAGATGGTATTCACCCTACAACTGCCGGCGGTGATCTTTATGCCGCTGCTATAGCACGTTCTCTGTCAAAGATGGAATTGCAGCAACAGAAAAGGAAACAGGAGCTGCCCATGCCTTTAATTACTGCGGACTGGGATGAGGCTACCATGGTAGAACCCGGCCGTATTGCTGAGGATAATAATGGATGGCAAGCCATCGATACTGATCTAAACCCTAACCTTAAAAAGTTCAAGGGGTGGTTTAGTGAGGTCTATACGGCATCTCAACCTGGCGCCTCATTTAGCTTCCGGTTTAAAGGTGATATGGTTGGGGTTTTTGATATCGGCGGTCCCGAAGCAGGACAGCTCGAATGGATCATTGATGGTAGGCCGGTGCAGCTAACCAAACAGAAACAGGGAAGCTTTAATTATTACCAGGCTGAAATGACCGAAGCTACAAATGCCACCGCCTTAAACCGGTTTAATGCCTATTGCAATAACCGTTATCGCGGACAGTTTGATATAGTCAAGTTGCCGAAGGGTATGCACGATGTAAAAGTTTATGTGTCTTCACAAAAATCTGATAAACTAAAGATATTATCACCAGATCAAAGAGCAGATATCGAAGCACATCCCGGGAAATATGATCAATCGGTCATTTACCTGGGGCGCATCTTAATCAGGGGAACAATGCTTAAATAATTATATCCGGTTTAAAATTTTTCACATGATTAAATTTTCACTTGTTTTATTTGCTTTACCGCTACTGTCTTACTGGAATTCATGTAGTAAATACGACAGTCCTGTAAACGATAGTCCTGCGTTGAACAAAATATCTGTGGCGACCGACTGGAGCTTTACATTGGGAGATCGCTCCATTTTATCCCAGAGCACGTTCCCTCCTTCTGATAGCGGCTATTATACCGATGGGGCTGTTCCTTTAATAAAATTGGGTAATCAGTACTATGGCTTTTGGGCCAGGTACCGCAATTACCGAACGGTGGCCGGTTCTCCGCTATTACAAAATCATTTAGGCCAGCTGAATCCTTTAACCCCGGTGTTTGGAGGCAATCAGCCCAATAACGGTACGGCTAATGGTTTTAATGATGGTGGTATGTGGTTTATTGGAGTAAGGCAATTGAATGACGGCCGCTTAGCGGGCTTTTTTCATGCGGAAACGCACTGGTATCCGCGGACTACCCAGGGTTGGTATGCTTATAAATCTATTGGCGTTGCCTATTCAAGCGACAGTGGGAGATCCTGGGGCGCACCTTACCAGATACTAAAACATGAGTTAGATAAGCCCGCAACGCCGTCCTGGTCGGGCCTTGGAGATGGTGCTGTTATCTACAATCACTTAAACAATAAATACTATTGTTATTACACACCCGCTACAGGCGTTACATCTATTTGTATGGCTGTTTCATCTGACCAGAATGGCTACGTAGGGTCCTGGAAAAAATGGTATAACGGTTCTTTTTCAGAACCGGGCCTGGGAGGTAAACAAACCGCGCTATCTCCGCTTACAATGAACCCCGGTTCAAATCCTTCTGTTCACTGGAATACTTACCTGAACAAATTTGTAATGATATGGCATGGCTGGGACGGTAAATTATATATTTCTGCGAGCTCCAATGCTGAGACCTGGGAAAGTCCAAGATTACTCCTGCAAGACGGTCCTAAAGCCTGGTATCCGGCTATCATAGGAGCCAGTAGTGTGGAGGGAGGGCAGCAGATTCAATTATATTATGCATTCGATTTCAGGCCAGATGGCAGAAGAACCCTGGCCTCCCGTACGATCACATTTCAACTGTAATAAAATAATTCTTGCATCCCATCGGTAAAACAACAGAGATACAATGAAACATGCAGGCCGGATATATAATTTTACAGAATCGAAGCGTTTGTTAGGCGCTGTCTGCCTGTTTCATAACCGGGGCGTGGCGCACATCATTGTCTTAACTATTGTCATACTACTTACAACCTCAATTGCCAGTCATAGCGCATCGCAACGATTGACGCTTAAAAGCCCTTCCGGTTCATTAATAGTTCAGGTGATTAATAATGAACAAGGCGCTTTTTATACCGTATTGAAAGATGCGCAGCCGCTGGTATACAAGTCTGCTTTAGGCCTGAAGATTGCGGGCCTGCCTTGGCATGACCCTGGATCTTTACCGGAACTTATTGAAACCAGCGATGTGCAGGTGTCTTTAAGTCTTCTTAAAAATAATTATAGGGAACGGCTTGTCTTCTACAAAAGATACCAGGTAAGGTTAGGGAAAGCGATCATTGAGTTTGCTGTATTTGACAATGGATGTGCGTTTCGTTATCGTTTACCAAAGGGGCAGCTTCATATTACAGGCGAGCAAACCAGTTTTGTTTTGGATGGCGGTCATCCAGTTTGGTTTTTTGAACGTACCAATAACTGGAAGCTGAAATCCTATGCCGGTCTATGGCAGCAAACCCGCTTGGATAGCCTTGATAAAATTTCTCCTACAGGACCGGTTCAGGGTAAACCATTGATCGTGCAATTATCTAACCAGCAATACCTGTTTATAACGGAAGCGGCATTGTACAATTACAGTGGTATGCGTTTAAAAGCCAGGGGCAACAGTTTGTTAGCAGATTTTACTGAAGGCGATACAGGCTTTTATGTAAACAGTCCGGCCGACTCGTTCACCCCATGGCGGGTGATTGGTTGGGCGGCAAACCTGGATGGTTTAGCCAACCAGTGTATAGTGGCTGCCTTAAATCCTGCGCCGGATAAAAAACTATTTAAAAATACCAATTATCTAAAACCCGGAAAAAGCGCCTGGAGCTGGATTAGCCGTGATGAAAATTACCTGGATCCCGCAGCTGAGAAAAAGATCATGGATGCAGCTGCTCAACTTCATTATAATTATACTTTGATCGACGATGGATGGGAACAGGCCTGGACAAACAAATGGGACGTATTAAAAGATTTGGTTGCCTATGGTAAAAAGAAAAAGATTCAATTATGGGTTTGGAAAGATTCTAAGTTTCTCAGGGATTCGGTATACCGCGATGCTTTCCTGGATACATTAAGCCGCCTGGGGGTTGCCGGGATTAAAATAGATTTTATGAACAGTGAGGCAAAGGATCTGATCGACTTCGAAATTTCCTTCCTGGAGGCGGCAGCCCGCAAAAATCTAATGGTCAACTTTCATGGCTGCCATACATCCACCGGAGAGTTCCGGACCTATCCTAATGAAATGACAAGGGAAGGCGTGAGGGGGCTGGAGCTGAATATAATGAATGAGCCTATTCCTGCATGGCATAATACGGCCCTGCCTTTTACAAGATTTATGGTGGGACCGGCTGACTATACGCCAGGCTTTTTCAGCAATAAAGGTCCTACAAGCCTGACGCACCAATTAGCTCTTTTGTATTTACTGGAGTCGCCTTTCAATGCATAGCCGAAAACCCTG
>JBCNOR010000088.1:0-11696 GCA_039593785.1 Niabella sp.
TGAGGCCAGTGCCAAATACCAGGGTGCCCATGATCAAAAAATCTGCCGCGGTCCAATTTACCTCGCTGGTAAACTGCATCGCCACAAAGGGTATCAGCAATATGATAACAGTGATCAATGCTACCGTCATCAGAGAACCGGAAAGTTTTGTCTGCTTTTTCATAACTATCTTTTTAACAAAGTTGTTTAATAGATTAAAAGTACTTTGAAATACAAAGCAAAAATAGGAAATTGCTGCTCTTAAAAAAATATTTTTGGACAGCATACAGCTATTCAATCGACCTGTTGCATTCAACACCAATGATTGTCGCATACAACCAGCTCTTGTATACACATAGATACTGAGCTTTGTAAGATCAAATTGTTTTATATGAATAAGTCTTTTCTAAACCTTTATTGCACTATCACATTGGTAGTATCGGCTATAGCCTGCCAGCAGCCGGCTCAAAAAGAAGTATCCGGCACTCAGTCTGCAGATAGCACCAGCCGGCAAATGTCGGTACCCCAAAATACCGGCTATGCTGATGTAAACGGACTGAAACTATATTATGAAGTATACGGCCAGGGGAAACCTATTGTATTACTACATGGATCCTTTATGACCATACCGTTAAACTGGTCGCATATAATTCCACTGCTGGCGAAGAACCGCCAGGTGATTGTAGCTGAAATGCAGGGGCACGGAAGAACCCGTGATATACCCCGTGAATTCAGTTATGAGGCCATGGCTGATGATGTATCCGGCTTGCTGAAGCATCTTAAAGTGGACAGTGCAGACATATTGGGTTACAGTATGGGAGGCGGCGTGGCATTTCAGTTGGCAGTGCGGCATCCGGAACAGGTACGACGCATGATGGTGCTATCCGGTACTTACGCGCATGATGGCTGGTGGCCGGATGTGGAAGCCAGTTATACCGGGATTAATGCCGAAATGTTCAAGGGAACTCCCATTCAAAAACAGTATGATAGCCTGGGTAACGATCCGGCACACTTTGCGGAATTTGTAAAAAAAGTAATGAGCATAGATTTGAAACCCTACGATTGGACGGCTGATGTGCAACGAATCAAGGCGCCTCTTTTTCTGGCCATTGGTGATGCAGATGGCGTACGTTATGAACATGCACTTGAGCTGTTTCGCGCGAAGGGAGGCGGAAAAATGGGTGATATCCATGGCCTGCCGCAATCCCGTTTAGCTATATTGCCCGGTACCACTCATATTGGTATGATGCAGCGAACCGATTGGCTCATACCAATGATCAATGATTTCCTGGATGCAGATTTGACTGCTCCTCCTCCAACATTTTAGGCCCAGTTATTGTACTTTTTAACGTTAGCCGCAATGATCAGACCCATTGGGTTGGCATGCACATGATAACCGGTTAATAAAAAAGGCAATAACAATAATGGAAAATACAGCAGACAGAGAAATACGAATCACGCAGATCCTCAATGCGCCGGTAGAATTGTTATGGGAGGTTTGGACCCGTCCGGATCATATCAGCAAATGGTGGGGACCTTCAGGTTTTACTGCAACCATACATGAAATGGAACTTAGGGAAGAAGGTAGCTGGAACCTGACCCTTCATGGCCCCGACGGAAAAAATTATCCCAACCGGAGCGTTTACAAGCAAATTGTACCCAATGAGAAGATCGTATTTGAACACTTTAACCCGCATTTCTTTGCTACGATTTTCTTTAAACCTTCCGGGACCAATACGCAAATCGAGTGGTCAATGGTATTTGACTCTGCTGAGCAACGGGATAGTATTGTAAAAGCGCATAAGGCCGACGAAGGCCTGCATCAAAATTTAGAAAAGCTGGAACAATACCTGGCTTTTATGCATGGAGAGACAACCGTAAAATAAAGCGCTACACAGTAGCTTGTCCTGTATTTTCGAACGGCAGGAAAAAAGAGAACACAGAGCCCTCTCCTTTTTTACTCGCCAGGGTAAAATGTCCTCCATGCCGGCGAATGATCTGTTCCGAGATATATAAACCAAGTCCCATCCCGGGTGCCAGGTGCGTATGCCCGTCGGTTGCACGAAAAAAGCGTTCAAATACTTTTTGCTGATCTTTTTCAGAAATACCCTCGCCCTGGTCCTGCACGCTGATACGTATACCTTTTTCTAAAGCCTCAGCCCTTACTATGATTGGTGTGCCTGGCGACGA
Source organism: Niabella sp. (assembly GCA_039593785.1). Classification (GTDB taxonomy): domain Bacteria; phylum Bacteroidota; class Bacteroidia; order Chitinophagales; family Chitinophagaceae; genus Niabella. The sequence goes on from JBCNOR010000088.1 coordinate 2,170, forward strand.
ATATTTTATAGCGTTGGATAACAGGTTGGTTACCACCTGCCCTATTCGTTCCCTGTCTATTTTTATAGAAGGTAGTAAGCCTGCCTGTAATACAAGCGTACTGAGTGTTGTCGGGCTTATTTCTTCTACCTGCTCAAGAAGCATTTCCCGGATATTGACTTCCTCCAGCTGCAATTCCAGTTTTCCCTCCTGTACCCGTGTAAGATCGAGCAACTGATTGATCAGGTTCACCAACCGGTTAATTTGGCCGTTAAGCCTGGATAATAGATCTCCGTTTTTAATGTCTCCCGATCGCTCAAGATTAGCTTGCACTAACTGCGCATAGGCTTTAATACTGGTAACCGGTGTTTTTAGTTCATGGCTGGCGATGCTGATGAATTCATCTTTTTGTTTCAGCATTTGTTTGAGCTGCTGCTCACTTTCTTTTAATTCTTCAGCCGTCTTTTTTAATTCATTTATATCTGTAATTACCGATATAAAACCCAGTATGTCTCCATTCTCGTTTGAAAAAGGAATCGCTGAAACCCGCGCCCATACACGGCTACCATCGTCCTGCTTGTACTGCATTTCCAAGAATGGGAGTATGGGGTTGCCCTTTAAAGCCCTCGCCCCGGGATATTCAGACCGGGCTACCCTGCTGCCATCTGCATTATAGGCTATCCATCGGTCTGAACTTTCCTTATCCCACGAAGGCATGGTGCCATTGGGTAGAAAACGGCGCATTTCGTCATTGAGCAAAACAGGCTGTCCTGACATATTAAAAAATCCCAGGCCAATAGGCGAAGCTTTAAAAACACTGGCAAGTAAAGTCTCGCTTTGTTTAAGTTGTGCTTTTGCTTTTTGAGCTATCTCGTCTTTCAGCTCCAGCACCTCGTGCTCATTTTTACGGCGATCTGTAATATCCTGGCCGATCATCAATACCTGTGTGACATTCCCCTTTCCATCTCTTTTAAATACTTTTCCCCGCACCGATAATAATACCCATTCACCATTGCGCTTTTTTATCCTGTATTCCACTTTGTTTTCTTCTTCATCTGAAAGCAAGGCAAACCTTTCATAGTAAGCTTCCAGGGCCGGCAGGTCTTCGGGATGAAATAAACGGGTACGTTCTACGTAGGAAGTAGTGAAGCTTTCGCCGTCAAATCCCAGGGTTGCCAATGCGTCGCGGTTGGCATATACAATATCTCTCGAAGGTAAGGCCACTACCGATATCATATCCGGCATCACGTCTGTAACAGCCTGAATTAAATGGGCCTGCTCCTGTAGCGCCTGCTCCGCTTGTTTGCGCTCGGTTATATTATCGCAGGAAAACATCACTCCGTCATCCAACTTAACTATTTTATAATACAACCACTGGTCACGTCCTGCCGACGAATAATAAAGTTCCGTTTGCTGCATTTCTCCTGTTTCACCTGTCTTTACCATCAGATCGAATAAACCACTGCCTGCAGCGTATGGCGCAGATGCCAGCAAACTTTTGCCTTTGCTGTCAAAGTTCATGCGAACCGCCGTGTCGTTAAGCCATTCGTATACAAAATCGATGATTTTCCCATTGCTATCCCGAACCGCAACTAATTTAGCCAGGGCAATAGCAGATACGTTGATTACGGCTTCCAACCGGTTTTTTGCAGCCTGCATTTCTAAATTAGATTTCTTATGCGCCGTAATATTTCTGGTGGTCATCGTTACGCCGTCTCCCTGTTTAGCCAAAGCCTGGTAAAACCACTGATCATCAAATTGCTCATGATAGTAATACTGCTCCTGCTCGCTGGGTGCCCCGGTTTCAACCACTTCAACCATCCTTTTAAAAATACCTGATGGTACCACGCCGGGATTGTGCAATAAAAGACTTTTCCCTATCACATCACCATTTTGCTCCCTGCCCCTTTTGTTCTGCACTTTCCATACAAAGTCAATGATAGTGCCCGACTGATCCCTGACAGCATCGAAAGCCTGGATAATATCAAGAGACGAGTCTAGTATAGAAAGCAGCAGGGCCTCGCCTTCCCGGCCCTGCCCGCCGGAGCTCGTTCCACCGGGCTCTTTATCTGAATAGTTCATTTGCTGGGGATCACTAGGGTTCATAACTGTCTTATATAGAACAAGGTGCCACTAATTTAGTAAACTCTGTTGAACCTGAAGTATATTCCAAAAAACAATTCGCTTTGAAAAAAATCACACTGGCTATCTTACGTATTTTAATAACCTGCAATGCTGGAAACTTTTTGTATTTTTCACAATTCGGTTTACCCGGTATACTCACTATAAAAAAGAACAATGAATTACCCGATTGAGATAAAGGATAAGGCCAATACAAAGGGTATTAAAATAGAAGCCTTCAGAAAAAATGTAAGAACAACGGTGCCGCACAAGCACCATAGCTATATCGAGCTGGTTTATTTATCCGCAGGTTCTGGCAATCATACTATAGATACGGACAGTTTTCTTATCACGCCACCGGTTTTACATATCATTAAACAGGATCAGCTGCACTTCTGGAATATTGATTCGGAGCCGGCGGGTTATGTGCTGATACTAAAAAAAACATTCATCGACCAATATTTTGATCATGAGCTTCACTATCTGCTATCCCGGCTCCATTCTAACAGCTCCATAAATATCGGCTTAGAAGAAGCGGCGGGTATAGAAGCATTGTTCGAATTGTTAATAAAAGAAAACCGGTCAACGGAAAAACAAAATGCTGTTTTAATATATCTTATGAAAGCATTATTGACCAAACTGACGCAACAAGTGCCGTTTCCGGGGCAAAAATCGAAGGGTAATTTATACCAGTCATTTTACGAGCAACTTGCTGCTGCCAAAGGATTGGTTAATAGTGTTGCTTATTATGCCTGTCAGCTACATACTTCTCCTCAAAACCTGAATGCCATCTGTAAAAGAGAAACCGGGAAGCCGGCTTCAGTCATTATATCAGAGCATATCATATCTGAAGCATCCAGACTCCTGTTGTATACCCAGGAATCTGTTTCTCAAATTGCTTACCAGCTGGGTTTTAAGGATAATTCTCATTTTACTAAATACTTTAAAAAAAATACAGGTTCCACGCCGTCGCAACTCCGGCAACCCTGACACTTCCATCGTACCAGTGTATTTTCAAATAGACCATTTTTTGATATGCTGATTTGTAAATTTTGCCGGTACAGAGAAATTTAAAACATAATGACACGGGCTACTCTTTTTTTATTAGCGCTTCTTGCACAGTTATTTTGTATAGCGCAAACCATTACTATCAAAGGTATTATTGTTGACAGCTCCGATCAGAAACCGCTGAGCGGCGTTACCGTACGTATTTCTGAAAAAACATCAACAGTTCTGGCAGGCGGCACTACTGACCAACGCGGCGCTTTTTCTATAGCATTAACGAATAAATTACCCGGAAAACTGCAGCTAAGTCATGCCTCCTACGAAGCGCTTGAAATGGTATTGCCCTCTCACAACGGTTCTGCCCTGGATTTAGGCACGATACAATTGGTTCCACGCATACAGTCTTTGGCTGCAATAATAGTAGATGGCCGCAAAGCCCCATCATCTTTTAAGATCGACCGGCAGGTATACCAAGCATCGCAGTTTGGCAATGCCGCTAACGGAACCGGAACAGACGTTCTGAGAAATTTACCCTCGGTATCCGTTAATGCCCAGGGAGAGATTGCATTCAGAGGCTCGGGTAGCTTTCTACTTTTACTAAATGGCAAGCCAACACAAACCGACCCGGCCCTGGTGCTGGGACAGCTACCGGCGGGCACAATTGAGCGTGTTGAAGTGATCACGAGCCCGGGCGCCGCTTACGATGCAGACGGGAAAAGCGGCATTATCAATATCGTTACAAAAACCGGCGTGGAAGATGGCTGGATGGTACAGGCCAATGCCATGGGCGGAACTCCGCCATTAAACGATTTTGATAATAAACGATACAATAATCCCCAACGCTATGGGGTAGACCTATCCACCAGCTATAACAAAAAGAAATGGAACTGGAACCTGGGGCTCAACTACCTTCGGAACGATATAGCCGGCTTTCGCGAAGGCGATGTATATACCATCAAAGATGGCATCAGGACAAATTTCCCATCTTCAGGTGAACGTAGCTTCCAGCGTTATAATTATGGCGGAAGGTTCTCTGTAAATTTCAAACCGGATCCCCGCAATAATTTTACAGCAGGTTTTTATACGGGGAAAAAATTTCAGAGCCGGGTAGCTGATCTTGTTTACCATAATACCAGGCAAGACCTGAGCACAGGCAACCTGTCGTCTTTTACTTATTATAATGAGAATACACAAAACAAGGAAGGCATTTTTACCTTAGCAAACCTGGACTATAGTCATGATTTTAACGAAGGATCCAGGTTAAGCTTTTCAGGATTATTTGAGCGGGCAGCTCTTTCGGGAACCACTTATAATCTCAATGTTCATTATCCCGATATTAAAGATACCATCCAGTACACTATTAATCCCAATACTAACCCGTTGAATGCCTATCGCGCCAAACTGGACTATCAACAAAAAATTGGCAGTGGCCATTTGCAAACCGGCTACCAGTTCCGGTACGATCATCAGCAAGGCAATTTTCTTTACCAAACCCTGATCAATGGCAGTGACCAGTTTGAGACAGATCCCAATTTCAGCAGCGCGGTTCGGGTAAACAACCGTATTCATGCGGGTTATATTCAATACAACGGTTCGTTAAAAGCATTCAACTATGCCGCAGGGTTAAGGCTGGAACATTCGGAAAGAGATCTGTTATTATCCAATACCGGTCATCAAAATCAATTGCAGCTTACCAACCTGTTCCCTTCTCTTCAGGTCAGATACAATCTGTCTGAACAAATGGTGTTGAAAGCAGGCTATAATAAACGGGTTAAACGTACTAATAATTTTGAACTGAATCCGGTACCGGAAAGGGAACATTCTGAAACATTGGAACAGGGAGATCCTAACCTCTTGCCGGAGTTTACCGGCACTTATGAAGCAGGCTTCGAATACAGTTTTGGAAAGAATACATTGTTTGCAACCCTTTATCATCAAAGAATTGCCAACCCGATACAGAGAGTAAATAGTGTTTTTGCGGATACAATCCTAAACCGCGTGTTTACCAATGCCGGCCGTGCTTTACAAGCCGGCCTGGAAGCCAATCTGAACATTGCGCTAAGTAAAGTGTGGCAGTTTGTGTTGGGTGGCAATGTATACGATTACCAGATTAAAGGAAAAATATTTAACGGAACACTACCGGTACAAAACCGCAGCCTGGTATACAGTATCAACAGTACCCAGTCTTTTAACCTGCCGCAAAGCTGGTTGCTGCAATTGAGTATGAATTATATTTCCCGGCGGGCTACCGCCCAGGGTGAAGACGGAGCCTTCCTTACCCCTCATCTCACCGTCAAAAAAACTACTGCAAATAAACGGTGGTACTTCCAGTTTCAATGGCTGAACATGGACGCGGGTTTAAATATTTCCAACCGGCAGCGCATCACTACCTGGGGTAATGACTTTTACACCACCACCCATTATATCTATGAGCCCGATCAGCTGCAATTTTCTGTAGGATTTAATCTATCGCGCAAAAACCGGAAAATAGTGCTACCCCAAAGTGAAATGGGAGAAAAGGAATTTTAAGTTTTACCAGGTTTTATTGATCTTTTTGAAATAAAATTTGCGTAGCTAAATAACTACACATATATTTGTAGTCAAATAGCTACACAATGAATCTGAGAAGAGACGTATTTCAAGCCATTGCCGATCCTACACGGAGGGCCATATTATTGTTATTAACAGCCGCTCCGTCGCTTACAGCCGGCGCTATTGCGGCCAACTTCGACACCGCAAGGCCTACGGTATCTAAACATTTACAAATACTCACTGAGTGCGAACTCCTGCAGTCGCAAGCAAATGGCCGTGAGATGTATTATCAATTAAATCCAAAAAAGATGAAGGCAATTGATGACTTTATTGAGCCTTTCCGGCAAATGTGGGACGACCGTTTCAATAAACTGGAAGCCATTATGAAGCAACGTGCAAAGAAAAAACACGATTAAACAAACACCCTTAAAACAAACCATTACCGATGGAAAGAAAAACAAAAATACATGCCGAAGATGGCAGACAGGAATTAACCATAACAAGGGAATTTGACCTCCCGGTGGAACTATTATTTGAGGCGCATACGGATGCCGAAATTATAGAACAGTGGATGGGCAACAAGGTCTTAAAATTTGAAGCAAAGCCACATGGAGGTTACCAGTTTGAGACAACTGATCCGCAAGGTAATGTGTTGTTTAAAGCTAATGGTGTCATCCATACGCTGATACCCAATCGAAAGATGATACGCACTTTTGAAATGGAAAACGTTCCTTTTGATGTTCAGCTGGAATACCTGGAATTTGAAGCATTAACGGATGATACCAGTAAATTAACCATGCAGGTACTATATCGGTCCGTAGAGCTTCGCGATCAGCAATTAAAAATGCCTTTCGAATATGGCATCAACATGGCCCACGATCGACTGGAGACAATATTAAAAAAAGTAAAATAACCGTTTATGTCAAAAAGAAATAAGATCATTTACTGGATTGCCACTATCTGGCTGGCACTGGGTATGTTGTCCACAGGCATTGTGCAGCTCATTCAATTAAAAGAAGAAACGGAAATGATGAGCAGGTTGGGCTACCCCTCCTATTTACTTAGCATTATTGGAGTATGGAAGATACTAGGTGTAGTGGCCGTTCTGCTGCCTAAATTGCCTTTGCTGAAAGAGTGGGCTTATGCCGGCTTCTTCTTTGTAATGTCGGGAGCCATATTATCTCATTTTGCTGTAGGTGATGGCGCAAAGGAATTCTTTGGACCAGTACTATTGCTGGTACTTACATTTGTATCCTGGTATTTCAGGCCGGTAAACAGAAAGATTGTTTTGCAAACTCAATAAAATAGATATATGAATCCGAAAGTTGATTTCTTTTTTGACAAGGATGGGCCATGGCAGGCAGCGTTTGAACAAATGAGAATCCTGGCTCTGGACTGCGGGCTCAATGAAGAATTAAAATGGGGACAACCCTGCTATTGCCTGGGTAAAGCTAATATTGTTTTAATACATGGCTTTAAAGAATATTGCGCCCTCTTGTTTTTTAAAGGTGCTTTATTGAAAGACCCTGAAGGTATATTGGTTCAGCAAACAGAGCATGTTCAATCAGCACGGCAGTTACGCTTTACCAGTTTAAAAGAAGTAAAACAAAAAGCAAAAGCGATCAAAGCTTATATTTACGAAGCTATAGAAGTGGAAAAAGCCGGATTGAAAGTGCCTTTAAAAAAAACAGCCGCTTTCGAAGTTCCTGAAGAATTTAAAACAGCCCTGGATCAACAACCGGCATTACAAAAAGCATTTGAAGCATTGACACCGGGCCGTCAAAGGGGTTACCTGTTCCATTTTGCCCAGGCAAAGCAATCGAAAACCAGGGCGGCAAGGGTTGAAAAATATATACCCCAAATCCTGCAAGGAAAGGGATTAGATGATTAATGGTTGCATACCTACGGCACGCAAAACATCTATTAACATTATAGGCTACAAATAGATTGTTCCTACGGAACAAGACCATCCGGTTAAATCCTGTCGCAGGAAATTGTTCTTTTTAAAAAAGGCCCGAATAGTTTAAAGCCTGTGATCGTATCAAAAATGTAGCAGATAAAAACGAAACAATGCCGGAGGCATTATATGTTTATTGATGTATAGCATAAAAATCACGTATTGCCGCATAGCGGCTACCCGTTAATTTCAAAGTAAGGCTTTATTCGTCTTTTGGCTCATCAAAGACAAATTGTTCATTATAGTCAACCTTATATTTTTTCAACATGTCTACATATTCGTCCCGAAACCTGGTATTGACATGATGCTGTTTCTGATTCATAATGTATTTAGCAACAGCATCAATTTGTGAATGGCTGTTACTGAAGGCTCCATACCCTTCCTGCCAGTAAAATTTATGTTTTATAAAATTTTTCTTATTGATAAATTCACTGCTATCGCCTTTTACCTGCCGCATTAATTCAGAAATAGATTGTACAGGATTCGTTCCGATGAATAAATGAAGATGATCAGTAGCAGAATTAATCGCGATCATTTTATGACCATTATTTTGAACAATGCCTGTAATGTATTTGTGCAACTGATCTTCCCAGGCCTGTTCGATCAAAGCCCGCCGGTAACGAACCGCAAATACTATATGGATGTAAATCCGGGTGTAAGTGTCAGACATAGGTTATTTTTGATAAACTTACTAAAATAATTATGCAGTATGAAAAATAAAAAAGAATTATCCACTTCCGTAAAAGAAGAGCTTCTAGGCATATTGAAAGCACGTTTTGAAAAAAATAAAAACCGGCATAAGGGGATGGACTGGGATAAAGTACTGGTCCGGCTTGAGGCCAACCCGGCCAAACTATGGTCATTAAACGAAATGGAAATAACCGAAGGTGAACCAGATGTAGTGGGTTATGACAAAAAAACGGGCGAATATATTTTTTATGATTGCTCAGCAGAAAGTCCTAAAGGCCGTAGAAGCATTTGCTATGACGGCGACGCCCTGGCCTCCAGAAAAGAACACAAACCCAAGGACAGCGCCCTGGGCATGGCAGAAGACATGGGTATTGATATACTTACTGAAGAACAATACAGGGAGCTTCAACAATTGGGAGCCTTCGACCTGAAAACTTCCAGCTGGGTTCAAACGCCTGCTTCTATAAGAAAACTGGGTGGCGCTCTTTTCTGTGACAGAAGGTATGATACAGTTTTCCTCTATCACAATGGTGCAGAGTCTTACTATGGAGCAAGAGGCTTCCGGGGCTCCTTAAAGGTATAGCTATCATAATAAGTAAACCCGGCTACAAAACGCCGGGCTTGCTTAAATCATAAATACATCGTGGTTGCGCTAACGTTGATTTGCAGGGTCAGCGATCCATTCAGCATAATGGCTGCTTCCTAAATAAACGGGAGACTGTGGCGTTAATGTGGCTTTTTTCAACGGAGCGCCGGAGTATAGCGCCTGCGCGTCAGACACCACTTCCAGGGGCTTGCCGGTAGCTTTTGCATATTGGCTGATCCAAACAGTCATGTCGAATTTTTCAGGTCCGCCTATCTCAAGTATCGAATTTGCCGGTTCGTTCACGGCGGTTTTAGCCAGAAAACTTACGACGTCTTTACTTGCAATAGGTTGAATATTTGCGTCAGGAACAATCACTTTCCCTTCTACAGTACTCATTTGCACTATGCTACCGGCAAACTCAAAAAACTGAGTAGCATGAACAATCGTGTATGGTATACCGGAAGCCCTAATCATATCTTCCTGTATTTGTTTGGCACGAAAATAACCACTTGCCTGAAGCTGACTGGTACCAACTACCGACAGCGCGATATGATGCCTCACTCCTGCTTCCTTTTCAGCAGCCAATAAATTTTCGTTAGAAGTTTTGAAGAAATTCATTACCGCTGTTGCTTCAAATGATGGTGAATTGGAAACATC